>JBEKWD010000322.1:0-3752 GCA_049513435.1 Steroidobacteraceae bacterium
GCCGCGCACCTGACGTACCGCGCGAGCCAGATCCGCCTCAGCATCAGCCACGGCGATTTTTGCATCCGCCGGGTCGAGCTCAAGCAGGAATTGTCCAGCGCGCACAGGTTGAGTGTCATCTACGTTCAGCGCGATGACGGTGCCGGGAATCTCGCCGGTGATCTGCACCACATCGCCATTCACGTAGGCGTCGTCGGTGGACTCGTAATAGCGGCCGTCGAGTAGCCAATATGCCAAGTAGCCAAGGGCGCACAACACAACGACGGCAGTCAAGCTCCAAAGTCCCAAGTGGCGTGCACGGCCGGCGGATCTAGCGGATTGAGACTGCGCTGTTGTTGTGGTTTCTCGAGTAGTCATTGATTCATTCGTATTCATGAGGATCACCGCGCAAGAATTTGAGAAGAAGGCTCTTCAGTAGGCTGCATGGGCGAGCGTGCCGGAAGCTTGGGGATCGAAGCTGCCGCCGACCGACAGCAGCAGAGCCACTCGTGCAGCCGCCTGACCGGTCCGGATATCCACCATCGATTGACGTGCGGCCAGCACCTGCGTTTCCGCGTTGAGCACGGATAAGTAGCTTGCGAGTCCCGCTGTGTAGCGTTCCTCGGCCAATTTGTACGCGGCTTCCGTAGCCTCGAGCGTTTGTTGCTGATCGATCTGTTCGCGCGCCAATGCGTCCAGGCGCGTGATCTGATCGGCGGCCTGTTGGACGGCGCTGAGGACGGTGCCGTTGTAGGCGGCGACTGCGGCATCGAGCTGCGACTCGCTGTCGCGATATTGCGCGCGCAAGCGGCCGCCGTCGAACAGCGGCAGAGAGATCAGAGGACCGGCACCGTACCCTCGGGCGCTCCACTGCACCAGATTATTCAGGCCGAATGCTCCGATGCCCGCGAGTGCGCGCAAGCTCACATCCGGATAGAAGGCAGCTTTGGCGGCGAGACGCTGCGCATCGGCCGCTTCCACGTTCAGGCGTGCGGACAGCACATCGGGTCGGCGCGCCAGCAAGTTGATGGGCAGCGCCGTTGGCACCGGCAGTGCCGCATCGACGTGAAATTCCGGCCGCCCTATGGACGCATAGGCGTCGGCGCCCTGACCGGTCAATGTTGCTAGTTGGTGAGCCGCCAGGTCCGCGGCGGATTGGGCCTGGGCGCGCGCTACGCGCGCCTGCGGCAGTTGGCCTTCGGCTTCACGCAACTCGAGCTGAGTGTCGATCCCGGCGGCGACGCGGCGGCGTGTAATGTTGACGATGTCCTGACGCTGCGCTTCGGAGCGTTCGGCGATATCCACCAGTGCATATTCGCGGTAGAGGTCTATGTACGCTTGCGCGATGGCGCCGGCGATCATGAGTCGCGCGTTGTCCACATCCAAGCGCGCGGACTGAGTAAGATCCAGTGCGCGGTGCACCGCATCCGCCTGGCGACCCCAGAAATCAAGATCCCAACTCAAGCTGGCGCCGGCCTGGCCCATCCAGAAGCTGTGTCCCGCGAGCGGTGGGGGGATGAGATAGTTCTCGGGGGCGCGCTGGTACAACGCGCTCGCATCGAGATTGGCGCTGGGCCTCAAGCCTGCCTGTGCCGTTTGGCTCTGGGCGAGTGCATGAGCCACTCGAGCTTGGGCTTCAGCTAAGTTTGGATTGTCTTTGTCACCCAAGCGGATCAGTCGATCGAGCTGCGGATCTTGAAAGGATTCCCACCAGTCGTCGGCTGCCGGCTCAGCGGCTACGCCGCTCAGGCCGAGCGCGCCGCCCGTCAATTCCCGGTAATGCGGCGCCTCCTTCGGCGGCAATACGCATCCGGCAAAGACGAGCGTGCTGAGTAACAGGGCGACCTTGGTGTACATGGCGCTCTCAAGTCTCTGCGCTCGCCGCCGTCTGCGCCGTCTGCGTCGGCTCGACGGCGGATTGCAACTTGGTGTTGAGCTTGATGAGCAGGCGCTTGAGCTCATTGAACTCGGAGCTGCTGAACTCGGCGAACGCGAGGTTTAGTTTTTCGACAACCAGCGGAATGAGCCCTTCAACCGTCGCGCGGCCTGCCGGTGTCAATTGCAATTCCACTTTGCGCCGATCTCGATCGCGGCGAACGCGCTCTAGTAGGCCGCGCTCCGCCAATTGATCAATGACGCGCGTGAGTGCGCCGCTGTCGTGACGGTAGCGGGCACAAATATCCTTGGGGTTTAGCGCGACGCCGTCGCGAAGCCACGCCAGTACGATGTATTGAATAAAGGAGAACCCGCGCGCTTCGAACACCGGCTCGATGGCATCCAGCATCAAGGAATGTGCGCGCTTCACGAGGTAGCCGACGCTGTCCTGCGCCCGAAAGCTCGCCACCTGATAATGCTGCTTAGACATTTACTGCCTCATCACTCACTGCCGACACACTTACTGCCTAGGCAGTTATTATTCACAAAGCCTGTCGCTTGTCAATGCCGGAGATCACTGCGATTTATCAGATAAGTCTTTATATTTCTTATGCTTACGGTTATAAACCGACCTCTCAGCGCAGCAGCAACTGGGTCGGGAAACCGGTAACGGCGAACGGAGCTGGAGCGCGCGATGGTGGCCTATGTGGGAGCGACGGCTTCGAATCGAGCGGCGATTACACCTGGATCACTCGTCTCGCTCTCCCCAGCGCCAACGCGGGGGCTCGCCTTTTTTGTAGCAGATTGCCAGTAACAAAAGGCTCATCACCAGCGTGAAGATAAGAAACGCGATCGGTCCACGGGGAATGAAATAGCGCATCGCAAAAACGAAAATAGCAAACCAGACCACAAACACCACCCAGCCCTGCCAGGTGATCGGTAATCCCCAACCCCACCCATATCGCTTGGCTCGAAACCAGTAGTTATTGTCGCCGTCGTTCATAAGAAACTAAATGTTGCGCCTCACCTGAAACGGACTTGCGCGACCCGCTGGATCAACTGCTGCGAGGCGGACTTTTGCAGCTTTTAGTAGGCTAGGCAAATGGGGAAGTCCGTTGCGCGTCGCCTACTTTGCGTGCTCGCACTAGCGATTGCATGTGAGCCCCGGGTGCTTCAGGCGCGATCTTGCGAGAGTCTTCTTAAACTGGGCTCGCCGACTGTATCGATCACTCTTGCGAAGAGCGTCGAGACCGGCACCCTCATACCGACTGCGAGTGCCGGGGCGCTGCCTGATCTTCCGCCCTTCTGTCGCGTCATTCTCAGACTCAGCCCGAGCACCGATTCCGCTATTGGCGTCGAGATCTGGCTTCCCGCTTCGGGCTGGAACGGTAAGTTCCTGGCCGTTGGAAGTGGCGGGTGGGGCGGATCAATCAATTACGACGATATGGCGGACGCGCTGCGCCGCGGGTATGCAACCAGCGCTACTGACGACGGCCATACTGACCGCGGCGCCAGCTTCATTGCGGGCCACCCGGAAAAGTTCATTGACTTTGCCTACCGTGCTGAGCACGAGATGACCGTTGAGGCCAAAAAACTCATCAAAGCGCTCTATGGTCGTGCGGCACGGCGTTCCTACTGGAACGGTTGCTCCGGCGGTGGCCGCGAAGGCCTGCTGCAAGCCTACCGCTACCCGGATGAGTTCAATGGCATCATCGCTGGCGACGCGGCTAACATGCGCCGCAACGCCTGGGCGCTCTGGCTCGCAATTCAGACCTTCAAGGATCCTGCGGCCGTCATCCCGCCCGATAAGTACCCGATGATTCATCAGGCCGTGCTGGATGCCTGCGATGCTAACGACGGATTAAGAGACAGTATCATCGATAATCCTGAAAGCTGTC
>JBEKWD010000323.1:0-3733 GCA_049513435.1 Steroidobacteraceae bacterium
CCGGCGTATAACCCGCTTAGAGGCTGGAAGTGGATATGATGCTCGGCCGCGGCCTTGATGATGGCCTTTTCGATCTCTAGCGAGCTCGCCCACGCCGTCAAATGGAGTCCGCCTGACACGAGAATCGGGTCTAAAAAGTCATAGAAGCAGCCCCGAAGCGAGTTGTACAGCGCCTGTCGCCTCTCATCATAAATCCGTCGCATCTTGCGGACGTGGCGCGCAAGATGCCCTTCGCTGATGAATAGCGCCAGTGTGTCTTGAGTATGTACTGATGAATAGAAATCGCTGACTTGTTTCGCGACCTCCAGCTGCCTCATTGCCCAAGGGGGAGCCAGGATGAAGCCCTGTCGAACTTCTGGGAAGACGCATTTAGAGAACGTGCCTATGAAAAAGACGAGCCCAGCGGGATCCAGCGTCTTCAACGTGTCGACAGGATGTCCTCCGGCGCGGAACTCTCCGTCGTAGTCGTCTTCTATGATCACAGCGCCCCTTGCGCGCGCAAATTCGAGAAGCGCCACACGACGATTTAGTGACATGACGACGCCCAAAGGAAACTGATGCGAAGGCGTTACGCAAACAATTTTGGTGTCTTTCGGCAATCTCTCTACGATGAGCCCCTCGTTGTCGACACGTATGGGCGCAATCCGCGCGCCAGCCACCATGAAAGCCGCGCGCAACATCGGATAACCCGGCTCTTCGAGCGCGACTGTCGTGCGGCCAGGGGTCACGAGCGTGCGGGCGAGCAGATCGAAGGCTTGTTGGGCGCCCGTCGTGACCACGATGTTGTCAGCCTGGCAGCGTAGCGCTCGCGCATAGGACACGTGCGTGGCGATCGCCTCGCGCAGCGCTGGGCGCCCCTGCGGATGAATTCGTCCGGTCGGCTCCCGCGCAAAGGCTCGGAGTGCGCGATTTGACAACTGCCGCCACTTTTCAAAGGGGAATTGGCTTCTATCTGAAACCCCTACCCGAAAGTTGTAGCGAGAATCCTGCGCTCTGGTGGGGAGCGCTCTGCCTAAAGACGCGGCAGCGCGGCGCCATATCCGATTGGAACGAAGGGGTGCGGCACCACGCGCGCCAGGAGCGCGAGTGTTATGTATGGGCGTGACCGCAGCCACATAGGTGCCCGATCCGTGTCGAGACGCAAGGTAGCCATCACTAAGAAGTGCTTCGTATGCAGCCACCACCGTGTTTCGGGACACGCCCAGTGCGACGGACAGAGTACGCGTTGAAGGTAACGAGAGCGCTGGCCGAAGGCGGCGACTGATGATGGCTTGTTTCAACTGCAGGTAAAGAGAGCGAGATCGGTTGCGCGACCCGGCAGGTGCCAGAACGATCGGGATCTCTAGAAGTGGTGCCTTAGGAATGACCAAAAGTGGACCTTTAAGGGGACTACGCGTGGAGCTATTCTGACGTGAGGCGGCTCTATTGGTAAGACCCTTGATGAGGTGCGGCGCCCCGCCAGCGCAGACTGATATAGCTGCGCTTGCGGCTCCATCGCTCGCTCGGAGAAGAGAAGTGGGGATCCGTCAAATGCTCGCAACTGTGGTGGCTGTGACTCTCCTAACACAGCCATGGACCGCCGCTGCGGCACCTACGATCCCCGACACGATGCTGGCTGCCGCGATCGACCGAGGCGGTGGACCGGAGGTCTTGCAAATCCATCGTCTGCCCGTCCCCTTACCGAATGCCGGCGAGGTTTTGGTTGCTATGCATGCCGCCGGCGTGGCGGTCTGGGAGGCAGCGGCGCGCCAGCACCCTCGAAAGGACACCCAGTTTCCATCGACGCTTGGAACCGAGGGCTCCGGGATTATCGTGGCCTTGGGTCCCCAGGTGCACGCCTTCAAGGTCGGCGACGCGGTCTATGGCGAGATTCATGCCTCGTATGCACAATATGCTGTCGCGCGGGAAGCCAAGATCGCCCACATCCCAAAGAGGCTGAATTTTTCGCAAGCTGCCGCGCTCGGGATCAGCGGCCTATCTGCTCTCCAAGGCGTCGATGACGTCCTTCGCCTCAAGCGCGGCGAGACCCTGATCATTCACGGCGCCGCCGGGGCTGTCGGAACTTTCGCGATTCAGCTTGCAAAGTCCCGGGGAGCGAAAGTACTTGCTACCGCGACGGACGATGCAGGCCTCGCACTGGCGATGCATCTAGGCGCAGACGTGGTCGTCAACGGGAAGACGGGAGACATTGCGGCCGTCGCCAATACCTTCGCACCAAAAGGCGTCGACGCCGTCCTCGGGCTGGCTGGCGGTGACGCTCTTGAGCGCTGTATAGACGCGCTCAGAGAGGACGGTGGTGGAAGAATCGCCTATCTCTATGGCGTCGAGCCGCAGCCGCGCCCGCGTTATGGCATCGAGACGATCGCATATAGCTACGCCGCCAACCCGCTTGAGTTCAAGTCGCTCAATCGCGCCGTCGACGCATCAGATCTCAAGATTCTCATCGCCGCGGAGTATCCGCTCGGTCAAGCAGCAGAGGCGCATCGACGCCTTGAAAGCGGGCATCTCCTAGGCAAAATGGTACTTCGAATTGACTGACACGGGCCGACGAGCTGGAGTATCCACATTCTGACAGCAACGGAGCGCACACATGTTCAACCGCAAGAGCTATCGCCCGTATACGTCAAAGTTTGGTATGGCGAGTGTCGCCATTCTGCTCTGTGCTTCCTCAGCTCAAGCGCAATCTCCTGCTGCGCCCACGTCACACGCCGCCGGCAATGCGCTAGTGACGCGTGATGCTGTCGGCATGCCAGGCATGGAGATGACCATGAACACGGTGGAATACGCGCCAGGCGCCAGCTCGCCACCGCACCGGCACGACGCCCAGGTGTTTGTCTACGTGCTTGAAGGACATGTTGTCATGCAAGTTAAGGGCGGTCCGAAGCTGACTCTCGGCCCTGGGCAAACTTTCTATGAAAGTCCGACGGATATTCATTCCGTGTCCGCCAACGCGAGCAGCACCGAACCCGCAAAGTTCCTAGTAGTCATGCTCAAGAACAAGAATGCAAAAACACACCCCGTTGCGCCTGAACAAGCCCAATAGACGAAACGCAGTTGCCTTATTGTCCAGAGAGCGTTCCATCTCACCGCTGAATCAGCATCCGCGCGGTTGCTCCCAAGGTTGACCTCCCAAAAGCCGCCTCGGTGATCACGCTGGGGGCGTTCATCGCCATCACGAGCTAAGAGGAGAATCGGATCATGGCTCAAACTGAAGCTGTTGCGCCGATCATTTCAGGCCTTAGTCAGGCCGATGGCATCGCTCGGTTCGCGTTGCGGACGAAGTATGAAGATCTGACTGCTGAGCGGCGCGAGCGACTCAAGGTGAGCATCCTCGATGCGGTGGCGTGCGCCATCAACGCCCTTGGCGCGCCACCGGTCGAGGCGTGCCGCGCGCAAGCTGAGGAGATCGGTGGTCCCGGTGGCCGTTGTACGCTGATCGGCGGTGGCCGCGCCAATCCCGTCTACGCAGCGTTCTGCAATACTGCACTCATCCGCTATGTCGATTTCATGGACAGCTATCTCGGACGCGGCGGGCTGTGCCATCCCTCGGACAATACCGGCGCAATCCTCGCGGCCGGCGAGCACGCGGATCTTTCAGGCAAGGACTTTCTGACCGCACTCGCGGTGGCCTATCAGGTCGAGGCACAACTCACCGCATCGGTGCCGTTCATGTCCCACGGGTTCGATTTGACGACGCAGCTTTCGTATTCGCTCGCAGCCGGACTGTCCAAAG
>JBEKWD010000324.1:0-6678 GCA_049513435.1 Steroidobacteraceae bacterium
GCGGCCCTCGACGATCAGGCGCGCCAGGCCCTCGGCGATGGCGGTCTTGCCGACCCCGGCCTCGCCGACATACAGCGGGTTGTTCTTGCGCCGTCGGCACAGTATCTCGATCGTGCGCTCGATCTCCAGCTTGCGCCCGATCAGCGGATCGATGCGTCCCTCCTGCGCCTGGGCATTGAGATTGACCGCAAACTTCTCCAGCGCGCTGCCCGATTCGCTGTCGCGTTCGGTCTCGATGCCGGTGTCCTCGCGCTCTTTCTCGGCTTTCGATTCCCCGGCGCGCGACAGCCCGTGCGATATGAAATTCACCACATCGAGCCGCGTGACCTGCGAGCGGGCCAGCAGAAACACCGCATGACTTTGCTTCTCGCTGAAGATCGCCACCAACACGTTGACCACGCCGACTTCTTTCTTGCCGCTCGATTGCACATGAAACACGGCCCGCTGCAAGACACGCTGGAAGCCGAGCGTGGGCTGCACCTCACGCTCCTCGCTCAGGGCAAGGCGCGGTGTATTGGTCTCGACGTGCTGCTTGAGGTCCGCGCCGAGGCGCTCCAGATCAGCGCCGCAGCCTTCCAGTACTTCGCGCACCCGGGGTGCGTCCAGTATCGCGAGCAGCAAGTGCTCGACCGTCAGAAATTCGTGGCGCGCGGTGCGCGCCTGATGAAACGCCTGGTTAAGGCAAAACTCCAGCTCGCTCGACAACACTCCATTCTCTCCAGCGGATTCAGGCCTCCTCGAGCGTGCACAACAGCGGGTACTGATGCTCGCGCGAGTAACTCGTCACCTGCGACACTTTGGTCTCAGCGATTTCGTATGTAAAGACCCCACAGACGCCTTTACCACGAGTATGGACTTCCAGCATGACCCGTGTCGCGGTCTGACGGTCCATGCCGAAGAAGCGCTCCAGGACCTCGACCACGAATTCCATGGGCGTGTAATCATCGTTCAGCAGCACCACCTGGTAGAGTGGCGGCTGCGCAGTCTGCGGCGGCGCCTCCTCGACGATAACACCGCTATCAGGCCGATTAGATTCTTTGTGCTCCATTGCGCCAAAGCTGCCCGTCACAGATTTGCACTGCCGTTGCAGCACTTCGCTCACTGAAGTCTAGCACTGTGCGGCGCCCTCACCGCCTCGGGCGCGATTCTGACTGTCGTCAACGGGCGACGCTTCTGCTTTAAAAGAATTTAGACGAAACAAATACTTGAGAGCGTCAACGACGGCGCCGTATCATGTCGGATCGAGACACGGTGAGCGAGCCAATATATCGGTGAATGCGACAGCGTGGATTGAGGAGCTGCGCTCCGGCCCGGGCTGGATGCGGTTGCTGGAACAGCGCGGAGCGCAGTTGCTGTGCATCGCGTTGCTGCTCGCGCTGGGCATCGACAGTGCGATCATTCTGACCCGGGCGCTAAGCCACCTCGCCCAGGCCGCGCCCAGCGCCCTGCCCGCGGCCTCCGCGCCCGTGCGGCCGGTGGCGGCGAGTCCGGCAATCCAGCTCGCAACCATTGTCAATGCCCACCTCTTCGGCAGCGCGGCTGGCAGCGGAGCCGGCAACGCGCCGAACACCACGATGCCGCTGATACTTGCGGGCGTCATTGCAGATAAGGATCCGAACAAGGGCCAGGCGATCATTGGGGCCAGTGCCGCTTCAGGCAAGCTCTATGCGGTGGGCGCCATGATTCCGGGCGGCGCACGGCTGCATGCGATCTACGCTGACCGGGTCCTCATCGAGCGCAATGGCGGCCTCGAGACGCTGCCACTGCCACGCAATACGCCGAGTGGGGCGGGCAAGAGCGCCGCACTGCCCCCGGCCGCGCGCGCTGAGGCGATTGCGCAGGCCTCCACGGTACTGGCCGGAATGGTGCGCATACAACCGGTGTTCAACCAGGGCAAACTCAGCGGTTATCGCATCTTCCCAGGTGGTACGCGCGGCACCAGCGCGTTCACGCAGCTCGGGCTGCGTGCGGGGGATCTGGTCGTGGGCGTCAATGGCACGGCACTGGACGATGCGGGCCGAGCGATGGAGATACTGCAGACTCTGTCCTCCTCGGCGAGCGCGACGGTGACCGTGTCACGCAACGGGCTGACACAGGAAGTTAATCTCAATCTTGCGAACCTCAACGTCGACGCCGAGTCCAACCCCGGCGAGAATCCCTCGGCCAATGGCCCAGGTGCGGCTGCTGGCGCAGCTGCGGCTGGCGATGGCCAGACCGGCGCGAGCGCGCCGGGACAACGCGGCC
Source organism: Steroidobacteraceae bacterium (assembly GCA_049513435.1). Taxonomy (GTDB): domain Bacteria; phylum Pseudomonadota; class Gammaproteobacteria; order Steroidobacterales; family Steroidobacteraceae; genus FEN-1191. The sequence goes on from JBEKWD010000324.1 coordinate 2,245, forward strand.
GCGGCGCCCCTATGGCGCAGCCTCCAACCCCGCCCGCTGCGAGCGGCGTGGATCCAGGGGCGGCGCCGACCGATAGCGGCGCGGGCGCCAACGGCGAGCGAGAGCGCTAGCACGGACCAGGCAGTGCCGGGCACGATGACAGGAAGCGACCACTGATGTCCGAAACAACAGCGTACGGCGCTCTGCCGTGGATGCGGCGGCGCGTCGGCGTCGCATTGCTCGCGCTGGCTTTCTGCGCCTACTCAGTCGCGGAACAGCCCAGCTCACAGCGCATCACACCGAACTTCAAGGACGCGGACATCACGCAGATCATTGAGGCGGTCGGCATGGCGACCGGCAAGAACTTCATCGTCGATCCGCGCGTGCGCGCTCAGGTGACGATGCTCTCACAGACCCCGATGACCCCCGATCAGTTTTACCAGGCGTTCCTGGCCATCCTGCAGGTACACGGCTTTGTCGCCATCCCCGCCGGCAATGTCATCAAGATCGTCCCTGACGCCAACATGCGCCAGTACGCGGCCGACGATCTGCCCGACCGAGTCAGCTCGACCTCTGATGAAATGGTGACGCAAGTGCTGGCGGTCAAGAACGTCAACGCCGCGCAGCTGGTCCCGGTGCTGCGGCCGCTGATGCCGCAGAACGCGCAGCTCTCCGCCGTGACGGGCGCGAACATCCTGATCCTGTCGGATCGGGCCAGTAACGTTAACCGCATGATGCGCATCATTGCGCGTATCGATCAGGTCGGCGACGCCAATATCGACGTGATCCCGTTGCAGAGCGCGACGGCGGCCGATACCGCGCGCGTGCTTACCACGCTGATGGCCCAGACGGGCGAGGCGGCTGCCGGCGTCAAGATCGTCGCCGATGATCGCTCCAACAGCGTGCTGGTGAGCGGCGATGCGACCACGCGCTTGCGTATCCGGGCGCTCGTGGCCCATCTGGATACTCCGGTCGATACCGGCAGCGAGACCCAGGTGCGCTATCTGCACTACTCGGATGCCGAGGATCTGGCTGGACGGCTCAAGCAGCAGTTGAGCGGCAGCACTACCGGCACGAGCTCGACCATGAGCAGGCTACTCGAGCGCACTTCGGCGCCGGCACAGGCCACGCCTAACGCCCAGGGTACGACCCCGCGGCCCGCGGCCGAGACCGCGGCCGCCCCGGCAGGGCCCGCCGGCGCCACGCTCTCGCTGGCTGGGGGCACCGCGACGATCTGGGCCGACAAGGACACCAATTCCCTGATCATTACGGCCGGCCAGCGCACGATGCGCGCCGTGAACTCCATCATCGACAAGCTCGACATCCGTCGCCCGCAGGTCATGGTGCAGGCCATCATCGCCGAGGTTTCGGTCACCAAGACCTCTGACCTGGGCGTGAACTGGGCCATAGACGGCTCGGCCACGGGCGTCGGGGTCGGCGGCTTCATCGCGCCGGTCAATGGCACCTCCATCATTGATCTGTATAACGATGCCACGACGCCGTCCAACCGGCCAGTACACCACCACCAACGGCACCGGCAGCGCCTTCCAGACCATCCAGCGCGAGGAGGTCGGCACCATCCTGACCGTGACCCCGACCATCAACGAAGGCGATGCGGTGCTGCTCAAGCTTCAAATCGAGAGCTCGAGCCTCAGCGGCAGCACTGAGGGCGCTGTCGACCTGGTTACCAACAAGAACGTGATCACCACCAGCGTACTGGTCAAGGACGGTGGCACGCTCGTGCTCGGAGGTTTGATCCAGGACAACGCGACCAACAGCAACAACTCCGTGCCGCTGCTGGGCAGTATTCCGATCATCGGTGAGCTGTTTCGCGCTCGCAATACTTCAAAGTCGAAAACCGATTTCCTGATCTTTCTGCAGCCGCGCATCCTGCGCACGGACGCGCAGGTCGATATCGAGACCGATGCGAAGTACGACTACATGCGCGAGCAGCAACGCATAGGCAATCACGACGCCACCAAAATACCTTTTCAGCCCTTCCAGCCCGGGGCAGTCATGCCCCCGATCGTCCATGGTCAGACTCCGGCTGGAGTTTTGAGCCCGGACACGGTCAATGAGAGCGCGGCGCCGCCCAAGGCCCAGCGAAAATCCGGCTCAGGCAGCGCCGCTGGCAGCTCGGGCTTGCCGATTACGCCGGCCACAGCGGCACCCGATGACGCTGCACCCGCCCCGGTACCTGCCAGCGCCAGCCCGCCAGCGAGCGGGGCGGCACCATGAACGACGTGGCCGCGCGCATCGACGCCGATACGCGACTGCCCTTTACCTTTGCGCGACGCCACGGCGTGCTGGTTCGCAGCGTCGATCAGGGCATCGCGGACTGCGTTTACCGGCTGCCGGCCTCGCCCCGGGCACTGGCCGAGACGCGACGCTTCCTGCGACTGCCGCTGAAATTGACCGCCGTGGAGAGCGAAGCCTTCGATGATCTGCTGCGCAGGACCTACGAGGCCGGCGGCGAGTCGATGCAAATCGGGCTCGATGACACTACCGACCTCGCGCACCTTGCGCAGGAGCTGCCCGAGCAGGCCGATCTGCTCGAGAGCAACGATGATGCACCGATTATCCGGCTGATCAATGCGGTGCTGACGCAGGCGATTCGCGAGAACGCCTCCGATATTCACATTGAGCCGTTTGAGAACCGCCTGGTGGTGCGTTTTCGCGTCGACGGCATCCTGCGCGAGGTGCTGCAATCCAAGCGTGGCGTTGCGCCATTGGTGGTCTCGCGCATCAAGGTCATGTCCAAGCTGGACATCGCCGAGAAGCGCCTGCCGCAGGACGGTCGCATCAGTCTGCGCATCGCCGGCCGCGCGGTCGACGTGCGCGTCTCGACCATCCCTTCCGGTCACGGTGAGCGCGTGGTGCTGCGTCTGCTGGACAAGCAGGCAGGCCGCCTCGATCTGGACTCTCTCGGCATGGGGCCGCAAACGCAGAAGCTCATGAGCGAGCTGATCCATAAGCCGCACGGCATTTTGCTGGTGACCGGTCCGACCGGCTCGGGCAAGACCACGACCTTGTACGCCGCGCTCGAGCAGCTCAACGACAATACGCAGAACATCATGACCGTTGAGGATCCGATCGAGTACTACATCGACGGTATCGGTCAGACGCAGGTCAATACCAAAGTCGAGATGACCTTCGCGCGCGGGCTGCGCGCGATCCTGCGCCAGGATCCGGATGTCGTGCTGGTAGGGGAGATCCGTGATCTGGAGACCGCGCAGATCGCCGTGCAGGCGAGTCTGACCGGGCACCTGGTGCTCTCGACCCTGCACACCAACACCGCGGCCGGTGCCTTGACGCGCTTGCGCGATATGGGTATCGAGCCATTTCTGCTCTCCTCGAGCCTGGTCGGGGTGCTGGCGCAGCGCCTGGTGCGCGTGCTCAACCCCGAAACGCGCCAGGCCTTCACCGCCGGCGCGTACGAGCGTCGCCTGCTCGGCCTGAAGAACGAGGAGCCCTCGCCCACGCTGTATCGCCCCGGCCGCGACGCGGGCGGCGGCTATCGCGGCCGCACCGGCATCTACGAGCTCATCCTGATCGACGATACGCTGCGCACCATGATTCACGATGGCGCCGGCGAACAGGAGATCGAGCGCTATGCGCGCAAGTTCACCCCCTCGATTCGCGATGACGGCCTTGCACGCGTACTCAAAGGCGAGACCACGATCGAAGAGGTCCTGCGCGTGACGCGCGAGGATTGAAGCGCGACGGATCGTACTGTCGATGGGAGCATTTGCCTACACCGCGCTCGACCCCGCCGGCCGCTCGCGCAAAGGCGTCATCGAAGGGGACACCGCGCGCCACGTGCGCTCGCTGCTGCGCGAGCGCCAATTGCTGCCCGTCACAATCGAGGCGGTTGTCTCACAGGAGGCAAGCCGGCAGCACCGTGTCGGCTTTGGCTGGCGGCGTGGCGTCTCGGCGGCCGATCTGTCGCTCCTGACACGACAGCTCTCGACCCTGGTACGTGCGGGCCTGCCGCTGGAGGAGGCGCTGCTCGCGGTCTCCGAGCAGACCGAGAAACCACGCGTGCAAAGTATCTTGCTCGGCGTGCGCGCCAAGGTGGTCGAGGGTCACACGCTGGCCACGGGGCTCAGCGATTTCCCCAGCGTCTTTCCCGAAATCTACCGCGCGACGATATCGGCCGGCGAGCAGTCCGGGCACCTCGATGCGGTGCTCGAGCGCCTGGCTGAATATACCGAGACGCGCGAGCAGATGCGGCAGAAGGTCATGGGGGCGATGCTCTATCCGATCGTGCTGACAGTCATGTGTTTCGCGATCGTCTCGATCCTGCTGACCTACGTCGTGCCCAAGGTGGTCGAGGTATTCGAGGCCAATCGCGCCAAGTTGCCCCTGGCCACCGAGGTGCTCGTACTGGTGAGCGGCTTTCTGCGTCATTACGGGATATGGCTGCTGCTGGGCATCGCGGTAGCGAGCGTGCTC
>JBEKWD010000325.1:0-3724 GCA_049513435.1 Steroidobacteraceae bacterium
CCGCCGCTATTAGTTTGCTCAGGTAGGCGAAGGCCGCAATCGCGTTGCCGGTACATACATTAATAAAGGTTAATATATAGATCGCCGGAAGCGGGCGGCCTATCAAATGGTGCCGAGCCGGGCGGCAGCGGCGCTTCGGGGCGCCCAGCGCCGGGATTTAGTACACTCCGGCGCTATAGGGCGCCGGGTCAGCGTGTGTTGCTTGATCTGGCGCTTCTCGCACGACTGGAGGTGCGGGCGGCTACATACAGGAGAGTTCCGCAATGGCTATTTCGCTTGAAGTCAACGGCAAGAGCCTTGAAGTCGATGCGGATCCATCGACTCCGCTGCTCTGGGCATTGCGCGATCACTTGGGGCTCACAGGTACGAAGTTTGGCTGCGGTATCGCGCAGTGCGGCGCATGCACCGTATACGTTGACGGTAAGGTAACGCGCTCCTGCCAATACCCGCTCTCGGCCGCGGCTGGCCACCAGATCATGACGATCGAGGGCTTGAGCCCGGACTCCAGCCATCCGCTGCAAAAGCTCTGGGTCGAAATGAATGTACCGCAATGCGGCTACTGCCAGTCCGGCATGATCCTGGCCGCTGCGGCGCTACTCAAGCAGATTCCGAACCCGAGCGATGATCAGATTGACCAGTATGTGAGCAATATCTGCCGCTGCGGAACCTATCCAAAGGTTCGTGCCGCCATTCATAAGGCCGCGGAGGCCAATGCTCCGAGGAGTGCGAACACATGAACGAGGTAGCAGGACTGGATCGCAGACGGTTCGTCGTGTCGAGCCTCGCCGCTGGAGGCATGATGGTCATGGGTTTGCGCAATGCAGCGCAAGGCGCAGAAGCGCAGCCGGCACTTTGGGATAAACCCGACCCGGCCGGATCCTCCGAGTTCACGCCCTGGCTCGCCATTGCGCCTGACGACACGGTCATCGTGCGCGTGACGACGCCGGATATCGGCAATGGCGTCGTGACCGGTGCAGCCTCCTTCGTCATGGAAGAGCTCGGGACCTCGTGGGACAAGATCCGGCCCGAATACGCTTCGTGCAACCGCGACTATCGGGAAGGTCGCGTCTATTCGCAGGTTGCGGGGAGCACCTCTTATTTCAGCGGCCGCTCCACGGGCCCGGATCGCATGAAGACTTATCTGCAGGTCGCTGCCAGCGCGCGTGAGCGGCTCAAGACCGCGGCCGCAGAGCAGTGGGGCGTCAAGGTCGCCGACGTTGAGGCGAAGGACAGCGTGCTCACGCATAAACTGACCGGGCGCACTTTGCGATTCGGCCAAGTGGTGGGCCGCGCCGCCAAGGTCAAGCTCACGGTCGAGCCGACGCCAAAAGACCGCTCGCAATGGACCTTTCTGGGCAAGGCCAATCCCGGCAAGATTCAACTGCCCGAGCTCGTCAACGGTGCGGCCATCTTTGGTATCGACGTTCGCCTGCCCAACATGGTCTACGCCGCTCTGCGCCAGTCGCCGGTGCATGGCGGAACTCTCAAGAGCTACAACGCCGATGCAGTCAAGAAGATGCCCGGTGTTCTCGCCGTGGTCGCGGTGCGCCCGAAGGAGAACGTACCGACCGATCTGAAGCCGCCATTTCCGTTTGGCGTTTCGGCGAACCCGCATGGCGTCGCCGTGATCGCTGAGCATTATTGGCAGGCTCGCACGGCACTGGATGCGCTACCCATTGAATGGGATGACGGGCCCGGTGCGCAGTGGAAGACCACCGAGCAGATGAATGAGGCCGTAATCGAGGCGGTGCAGAAGCAAGGCGAGAAAGTCGAGAAGAGTGTCGGCGACGTCGAAGCCGGATTCCGGGCGGCGCACAAGACCGTCGAAGCCACGTACTTGACGCCGTATTGCGAACAGTCGCCGCTCGAGCCGCTCAACGGCACGGCCTTGGTCACGAAGGATCGGGTGGACCTGTGGCACCCCTCGCAGCATTCGCTGATGGCCTACATGGTCGCCGCAGACGAATCCGGCATGGCGCCTGAAAATGTCTATTTTCATCAGACCTATGTCGGCGGCGGTTTCGGTCGACGCATCTTTTCGGACGATGCGCGTGCGGTCGTAGCCATCGCCAAGCAGTTTCCGGGCCGTCCGGTGCACGTCATCTGGTCGCGCGAAGAGGCCATGCGGCAGGGCCGCTATCGCGCGCTCGTGGCCGCTAAGCTCAAAGTCGGGCTCGGCCCTGACGGCTTGCCGACGACGCTGCTGGCACGCGAGGCAGGAGGTCCAGGCTTCTCGGTAAACGCCCTGGCCGATACCGCACTCACCGGTGTGCTTCCTCACGTGCAGGTCGAGTCGCAGGTCGTACCGTTTCACATCAAGACCGGTCCATATCGCGGACCGGGCTACAACTCCAACTCGTTCTTCGTCGAGAGTATGACCGATGAGTGCGCGCTGGCCGCGGGCATCGACCCGATGGAATATCGTCTGAGAATCTACGAGAAATGGCCCGATATCGGTTGGCTCAAGTGCTTGAAAGAGGTCAAGGAGAAATCGGGTTGGGGCCAGCCGTTACCCAAGGGGCAGGGCCGCGGGGTCGCGATTGCCAATTGGGGCATGCACGGCAAGCCCGACGCCGGAACGACCGTGGCGACAGTTGCGAAGGTCGAGGTGAGCGAGGACGGCAAGCTGAAAATACTGCAGGTCGACGTTGCCTTCGACACCGGCCGCATCTGCAATGCAGAAGCGATACGCGTGGAGCTGCAAGGCGGCACGCTGTTCGGGTTGAACATGAGCCTCAATGAGGGCCTCACGGTCAAGAATGGCCAGATCGTGGAAGGCAATTTCGACGTCTATCCCTTGCTGCGCATGGCCGATGCGCCGCGAATCATCAACGTTCACTTTGGCGGACTCTCGGATAATCCGCGCTACAACGAGATCGGCGAGCCCCCGGCCGGAACGATCGGACCTGCGATTGCCAATGCCATATTCCAGGCGACCGGCAAGCGTCTGCGTAGTACGCCATTTCGCCGTCAGGACCTGGCCTGGGGTTGAGAACTTAGCTTCTTTGAATCTAAGGACGTGTCTAAGCCGTGAGGCGCGGTCGCTGGGGCGTGGTCCTGATCGTGCTCGTTGCGATTGCAGCGGGCATATATCTGTTTGTTGAGCGAATCCCACAGAGCACTTTGACGACCGGGCCTACGCCGCCGACGGCGCAAGAGGCGGAGTACGTCCAAAGGCTCGCGGATTGCGTCGCCTGCCACTCGGTCCCGAATGGTGCCCCATTTGCCGGCGGCCTGAAGATGGGCACGCCGATGGGAGCGCTGTACTCGACCAACATCACGCCTGATGGACCGACCGGCATCGGCAGCTATTCGCTGGCGGATTTTGATGTCGCTGTGCGACGCGGGGTTGCCAAGGACGGGCATCGGCTCTATCCGGCGATGCCGTTTCCGTCCTATGCCAAGCTCAGCGACGATGATGTGCGCAAGCTCTATGGCTTTTTCATGCATACCGTGAGTCCGGCGCAGCAGCCCAACCGCGCGCCGGAAATCGCCTTCCCGCTGAATCAACGCTGGCTACTGGCATTCTGGGACGTATTGTTTGCACCCGAGGGCACGTATCAGGCCAAGCCCGATCATGACGAGGCCTGGAACCGTGGCGCCTACCTCGTGCAGGGCGCCGGGCATTGCGGCAGCTGTCACACACCGCGTGGCTGGGCCTTCAACGAGACCGCGTTGGATGAGAGCAGCCGCAACTACGTTGCCGGTGCATTGCTCGATGGTT
>JBEKWD010000326.1:0-3724 GCA_049513435.1 Steroidobacteraceae bacterium
GACCGTATAGGCGACTCCTACCGCCACCACGAGTTGCAGCCGGTTCGCGCCCAGGCCTTCCACCCAGCTCAGCGCGCGCAATATCAGGCGCTGATCGACCCGATCGGTCAGCGTCGCGGACCACACACGGATTTTCTCGACCAGCGCCGGATCGAGCAATTTGTGTACGCCATAGCTCGTGATGATCAGCAGCAAGGCTTTGGCGTACTTGAAGAGGGCGATGACCCGCAGACCATCGATGCGGCCGGCCGGCGCGTCAGGGCCGGCGGCGGCGCCGCTGGGCGAGGCAACAGGGGATCGGACCGGAGATGCGGGTTCAGGCATGGACGTCGTGATCGCGGGTAAACGAATACCCTAAGGCATCGCGCGCCGCCGCGCCACGTGACTGCAAAGCCCTGACGTCGGGGCCGCTAGGGCTCGACCGGGGTGTCCTCGCGAGCACCCCACTCCGCCCAGGAACCGTCGTACAAAGCCCCAGCCGGCAGCCCTGCAAGCTCGAGCCCGAGGCTGAGCACCGCGGCCGTGAGCCCGGAGCCGCAACTGGTGACCACGGCGCTCTGGCTCGTCACGCCGGCGGCACTGAAGCGGGCGCGTAATGCCGCCCCTGGCAACAGCGTGCGCCCGTCGGCGAGCAGCTCGGTGTAGGGCAGATTGCGGCTGCCCGGAATATGACCGCCGCGCAGGCCAGCGCGTGGCTCGGGCACGCGCGCATAAAACCGGTCGGCCGAGCGCGCATCGAGCACCAGTTCCCGACCCGTCGATACATTGGCCAGCACGTCGCCCAGACCGCGAAGATAGCGAGCGTTGAAGCTGGAGCGATAATTTCCCCGAGTCGGCGCCGGCTCCTCGCCAGTGCGCAATGCACGGCCTTCCGCGCGCCATTTGGGCAGGCCACCGTCGAGCACCGCCGCGTGCGTGTGGCCGAACAAGCGCATGAGCCACCAGCCGCGAGCCGATGAGAACACCCCTTTCTGGTCGTAGAACACGACGCGGTGCTGCCGGCTCACGCCGAGCTCAGCGAGCAGGTGCTCGAAGCGCGCGCTCGTCGGTGCCATGTGCGGCAGAGTCGACTCGATATCGGCGATCAGGTCGATATCAAAAAAGCGCGCGCCCGGCAGATGCGCGGCACGATATTGCGCACCTGCATCGATCTGCTCGCTCGGTAGATACAGCGTCGCATCGAACACTCGCAGATCCTCGCTGCCGATTTGCTGCTCGAGCCATTCTGTGCTGACCAGTGACTGCACGGCTGATCTCAATGCGGCAGGCTGCGCGCGCCCGTGAATGGATTGAATCCCTGCTCGGCGAGCGCTGCCCAGGCACTGGCTCCGAGATGCTCCAGATGCAGATACATGCGCGGCTTGCTCGGATCGGTCGCGAGCATGAAACCGGTCGGTAGCTCGGCCATGGCCGTGGCGTAGTAGCCCCCGTCGGGCGCGCGCGCTGCCGCGACGGCAGCGGCCGTGGTACGGGCCGAAGCCGTGCGATGCAGACGCTTGAGCAGGACGACCATCTGCGCGCAACCCTCGGTCCAGACCCCTCCGCCCGCGTCACTGTAGCTATACCCCTGTCCGCTGCGCAGACTGGCGGCACCGAGCGTGAGCGCTGCGCCGTAGCGCTCGCTCGCCAGCGGCAGTGCCAGCAGCGGCCAGATCTGCGCATCGAGGGCAAGCATCGGATTGATCGTCTGGCCATCCGTGCCGGTGCCCACGGCGAAGGCGCCGCGCTGCGCGCTCCACATCGAATCAACGAAGCTTGCGGCTGCGGCAGCCTGCGCGGCCCACTGCGCATCCGCGCTGATCGCGCCCAGTCGCGCGAAGGCCGCCGCCAGATCGACGTTGTGCTCGGTCGACTTCCACCTCAGGTGATGCGGCTCGGGCTCATGACCGAAATAGCCACCGGTAAAGCCGCCGGCACCGCGCTCATCGCGCAGCAGCGCGAGCCACTCGGCGATGCGCACTGCACCGCGCCGGTAGCGATCATCGGCGTGCATGTCCAATGTCAGCAGCGCCAGCATCGCCCAGGCCATATTGCCGCTGTCGCTGCTGACCTCATAGCCGTCTTCGAACCAGCGGCCGGCCGCCGCGTCCCACCAGCCGGGAAGCTTCAGCGGCGCCTCACTGACCGCACCGGCCGCATAGGCATTGCGCAATCGCCCGTCGCGCCAATAGCGATCGTGCTCCAGGGCCAGCAGCATGGCATCGCCGATGCGGCGCGCCTGCGCCGCCTGCCCGCAGGCGACCAGCGCGATCGCGGCCACGGCGTTGTCATAGAGAAATGCCGCTTGCTGCAAGGGTCCATGCTCAACCGCCGGATAACTGACCAGAAACAGCGCCGAGCCCGGCTGCGCCTGGATCGTGCGCGTCAGATAATCGCAGGCGCTGTGAGCATCGGCCGCGCCGGCCACGCGCGCCGCGAGCACGACGAGCAGCACCAGCGCAAAGCGTGCGAGCCGTACGGGAGTGATCACGTCGTCTCTAGCGGCTGCTTCGAGCGCGGCGGCGCAAAGGCCTGATCGATCTGCGCCAGCTCCGCAGCGCTCAACTGCAGATCCGCCGCCCGCAGGTTCTCCTCCAGGCGCTGCGGGTCCACTGATTTGGGTATCGCCACGACGTCGGCTTCGCGCACGCTCCATGCGAGGGCGATCTGTGCTGCCGTGACCCCGCGCTCCTGGCCTATGCGCTGCAGTACCGGATCCTGCGTCAACGTGCCCTGCCCCAGCGGCGAGTAGGCCATCGTGCGAATGCCGCGCGCGCGCTGCCAGGGCAGCAATGCGAACTCAATGGCACGCGCGGCACAACAGTAATACAGTTGATTACACTGCAGCGTCGCCGGCGCAGTGAGCTTGCGTTCCGCATCGAGCCAGAGCGCGAGCTCGCCGAGGTCGAGGTTGCTGACACCAAAATAACGAATCAGGCCGCGCTGCAGCAGCTCATCGAATCCCGCCAGCGTCTCGCTGAACGGATACGAGCCGCGCCAGTGCAATAAATACAAATCCAGGTACTGGCATCCCAGGCGCTGGAGCGAGGCCTCACAGGCGCGTATCGTGCCGCGGCGGCTCGCATTGCTCGGCAGAACCTTGCTGACGATGCACAGCTCTTCGCGCCGCGAGGCGCCAAAGCCCTTCAAGGCGCTGCCGAGCACGCGCTCGGCGCCGCCGTCGGCATACATCTCGGCCGTGTCGAACAAGCGGTAACCCAGCTCCAGTGCGCGCGCGACCGCGGCTGTCTCCTGCTGCCGTGCCGCGCGCGAGGCGCCCATGTGCCAGGTACCCAGACCAATACGCCCCGGGAATTGCAACGCTGTGCCGGCTGCACTCATGAGCGCGATACTAGGCACGTCAATCTTGAGTGTAAAATGCTGCGCGCAGTGGGCGCTGTAGCAGGACGCAAGGAGCTTCGACCATGAAGAGCGATGATCAGGATTCGCGCAACGCTGATAGCGCTGCGGATAAGCGCTCGCGACGCGATTTTGTCGCTCTGTCGGCGGCCGTGGGCTTCGCCGCGGCGACGCATTCGGCATCCGCGGCGGCTATGAAGCTCGTCGAGCAGGACGTCGAGATCAAAACGCGCGACGGGACTGCTGATGCCGCCTTTGTTCATCCGGCGACGGGCGCGCACCCGGGCGTGTTGATCTGGACGGACGCATTCGGACTGCGGCCCTCGTTTCGCGAGATGGGCAAGCGCCTGGCCTCGCAGGGCTATGCGGTGCTCGTGCCGAACCC
>JBEKWD010000327.1:0-3722 GCA_049513435.1 Steroidobacteraceae bacterium
TTAGATTAATGGGAATCGGCGAATCGGCGCGACGCTCAAGGACCGGCGGCCGGCGGCGCTGTCGTGCCCGTGGGCGGCGTCGCCGTGCCGGAGGTTTGCGTTGTCGTATCCGCCGGCGGCGCTGCAGTATCGGCCGGCTGCGCCGAGGTATCAGACGGCTGCGCCGGCGTGCTATTCGCAGGCGCAGACCTGCGGCGTCGCGCGGGCTGGTTTGTGGCAGCAGCAGTCGCAGTAGTCGGAGTGATCGTCTTTTGGTACTGCCGCGCCAGCGAGGCCTTGATGGATCGGATCGTGATGATCGGATCGCGCAATGCATCGGTAGTGCGCACCAGCAAGTCCCCGCTGCTGCCACAGACGCGATCATCACGATTACTGGCGTAGAACGCGACGGCGTCGCGATTGCTCAGATTCGGCACCGGCTGCGCCAGCTTGACCAGGAAGTAATTGTTGTTGGCCGTGTATACCAGCAAGGTCGAGGGATCGATCTTGTCCCATCTATCGACATAGAGCACCCATATGCAGTCATCTTTGCCCGGCAAGGCTCCAGCGGTGGCGCTTTCGGTTTGCCGACTGCGCGCAGCACAACCTGCCGCACCCAGCACTATAAGAATGAGCATCGCAAAGGGAAGCCGAGGGCTCACGATCGCCTGTCTCTGATGCTGAAGTCGGACTGCATTTTAAGATCGTAACAGACCGGCATCGGCCTCACCGGTACTAATCGCGTCAGCCGCTCGGGCTCGCGCCGGGACAATCAGCAACTTGCACTGTCCCGAGCGAGCTACCGTCGGAGTTTGAAGTACCTTGCAGCAGCTGTTCGGGCGAGGGATCGGAATCGCCCACCTTGAGCTCGACGTCGAGCCAGCGTTGCATGAGCGTGCGCTGGTGGACTTGCAGCGTGGGCTTGAGGCCCAGTGCGCGCACCTGTTCGGCGCGGCGCACGGCATGGGCTTGATCGGCGAACACGCCAACGGAGACGCGGTCGCTCTGCGCAGGCTCAGTCATGATCGCAGCGTCGCGGATGCCGGCCGCGTACAAGCTCGCGATGATGCGCCGTTGCGCCGCCGCATCGTGCAGATTGCTCACGTATACCCAATAGCCATCGGGAGTCGCGCTCTCAACATTGCGCTCGCGTGTAGTCCAGCCGCGCGCTTGCAGGTGCTGGGCCACGGTGCTGGTGGTGGCTTCATCAACAAAGGGGCCAACGCTGCGACAACGTAACGGCACTGCCGTGGCGGCTGCCGTCGCAGGCACAGGGCTTGTGGTGGCGCTCGCCGCGCTCGCACCGGCCGCCGTGCTTGCGCCATTGGCTGTCCCCGAAGGCGCACCCGCGCGCACCAGCTGCAGGGAGGGAATGGAAGCATCCGGTGTGACCGCCGCCGCGCCGTGCGTAGGATTATCAATCCAATGCACCCACGCGAAGAATGCGATGTTGAGCAACAGCAGCGCTGCGAATATGAGCCGCACGTGCTGATTCTATGCGATTGGTTAGCCCTTAGCCCTTAGCCCTTAGCCCTTAGCCCTTAGCCCGTGGCGCTTCAGACCCGAGCGTCCAGAGGACCGCCAGGCCGCGCAGCGTCAGGTCATCTGCGCGTTGATGGCGCAGATTCACCAGCGGTGCGATCGCAGCGGCTGCGCCGCCAGCCAGCAGCAGGCGCGGCGTCGTGCCAAGCAGCTCCCGCGCGCGGCGTATCGCCGTCGCTATCAGAGCGGCCGCCGCGTACCTGGCGCCTCCGAGCAGCGCCGCGCGCGTATCGTGCGCAAACAATCCCGCTCGCCCTCTAGCGTAGTCCTGCGCCCAGATGCGTCGTCCCGCCCGACGGCGTATGCCGGCCGTGTGCTCGAGCAGCGACTCGACCATGAGCTGTGGCCCCGGAATGATGGTGCCGCCGCGATGCCGTCCTTCGGCATCGAGCAGATCGATGGTCACGGCAGTACCGGCGGCCACGATGCACAATGCCTGCTCCGGGTGCTCGAAGCGCGCCCCGATCAGGCTGACCCAGCGATCAACGCCCAATCGCCAGGGCTCGCTGTAGGCATTACGCACACCTGCCGACGCTCGCGCGCTATGTACGAATTGCGGCGCGCGCAGGCCCGCGCGACGGGCGAGCGCGCGCAACTGGCGCTCCACCCGCGCGCCGGCAACGTTGCAAACCTGCAAGCGCAGGTCTGGTCCAAGCAAACGCAGCAGCCTCTGCAGGGTACCGTCGCCTCGCAGTGCATCGAGCTCCAGCGCTCCGCTGGCAGCGAAGCGCTTGCCGCGCCGATAGGTCCCTCGCAACAGCGCCCATTTCAAACGTGAGTTGCCGACATCGAGCAACAATACCCTGGCGCCCTGCTGCGATGCGCTGCTGCGCAATGTGACGGCTCGCCGCCATGACTCGACGCGCTGTGCACTCACGCTATGGCTCTGACCGAGACATCGCCGGTCACGAATCGCTGCAAGCCGTCGCGCGTATGCAGGCACAACGCGCCCTCGAGGTCGATACCGCGTGCATGACCATCCACGCTGCCGGAATCTGCGCTCACACGTACGCGTTTGCCCAGCAGCGCGTCGGCCGCGTGCCACTCATGCGCAAATGCACTGAAACCCTTGCGCTCAAACTGTAAGAAACCTTCGATCACGGCAGCAATCAACGCCGCGACCAGCGCATTGCGATCGTGCGGGTCAAAGCCAAGGCCAGCCAGATCGGCAGCTTTGGTACCGGTGGCCTCGATCTGCTTGCGCACGGGCGCGCCTAGCGCGACGTTGAGGCCGATACCAAGCACCACAAAGGCCGGACCGCCGCTCTCGGCGCGCAGCTCGCTCAGAATGCCGCCGAGCTTGGCCGCTCCAGCCACGAGATCATTCGGCCATTTGAGCGCCGCGCCTGTCACGCCGGCGCGCGCCAATGCGCGCAGCACACACACGCCCATGGCCAGACTGAGCGTGCCGATTGCCGGCGGCAGGCTCTCGAAGCTCCAGCTCACCGACAGACAGATCGCGCCCCCAGGCGGTGCGATCCAGCTGCGCGTGCGCCGTCCGCGACCCGCGCTCTGGTACTCGGCGGTCAGAAAATCAAACCGCCCTGGCGGCAGATCGGCCTGCGTGAGCAGATCCGCATTGGTGGACGTCGTCGACCAGAGCGCAGCGCCGCGACGCAGGCGCGCCGCGACCTGTGCCGGTAGCGCGCTTTGTATGTGCAGCGTCTCCAACGGCGATGTCGCCAGCGGCAGGCGATAGCCGCGATGTGATACCGCGTGCACCGTAACCCCGAGTGCGCGCAGCACCGCGGTAGCTTTCCAGATCGCGCTGCGCGATACGCCACAGGCGGCGGCGAGTTGCGTACCGGAATGAAATTGTTGATCGGCAAGCAGCTGAAACACGCGCTGGCTCAACGGCAGGGAGGACCGATGGAGGCTCATGTGTCGCGCTCTGGGACCTCAGCCAACATGCAGCGCACGCTGCCGCCGCCGAGCGTCTCGATGGTCGGCACGGCGATCACGAGAATGCGGTCGGCCACGGCGCTGAGCTGCCCCCATTGCGTGGCGCTCAGGCTCGCGCGCGCACGCGCCGACATCACGAGCACCGATTGTGCCGCGGCCGCTTCCCCCGGCACGCGCAGCTCCAGCATATTGCCGGCGAATCCCCGCATGGCGTCCAGACCAATCTCGATGATCTCGCGGCCCGAGGCACGCAAACGCTCAAGCACTCGCGCTCGATCAGGATACGCGAGCGCGTCACT
>JBEKWD010000328.1:0-3719 GCA_049513435.1 Steroidobacteraceae bacterium
CAGCATCGAGCGTGCGCTCGCAGCGACCAAACCAGCATCGGGGGCGCCGCTGCCGACGGCCATCGAGCTCGGCCCGCTCGGCTCGCAGGGGCCGCGCAGCACTGAGCCCATGCTCGATTTCGCTCCAGGCCTGGATGCGGGCGCTGCATGGCGCACGGGGGAGCGTGCCTATGCTCGCAGCAGCTTTGCGGCCGTGCAGGCCCTATGGAGCACGCCGAGCGATCAGCAATCGCAACCCCTCGGCGTGCCGATCGCGCAATTGCATGGTCTCTACATTCTGGCGCAGAACAGCGATGGCTTGATCGTCATCGACACGCATGCGGCCCACGAGCGCGTGCTCTATGAGCAGCTCAAGTCGCAATACGAGGCCGCCTCGCCGCTCGCGCAGCGCCTGCTCGAGCCCTTACGCGTTGCCGCCGCGGAACACGAGATCGAGGCGCTGCTGGCCGAGCGCAGCGAGCTGGAGCGAGTCGGGTTTGAGCTCGAGCGCTTCGGCCCCGAGAGCCTCATCGTGCGCTGCGTACCGGCGCTGCTTTCGCCTACCGATGTGGCCGGCCTGCTCGCGCAACTGGCGCGCGACCTCGCCGGGGGCGAAGGCGCGCCGCACCTGGATGCGGCCGCGCATCGCATTCTGGGCAGCATTGCCTGTCGGGCCGCGATTCGCGGTCAGCGCGCGCTGAGTCTCACGGAAATGGATGCATTGTTGCGCCAGATGGAGCAGACCGATCGCTCCAGCCAGTGCAACCATGGGCGACCGACCTGGATGCGCCTGTCATTGCGTGAGATCGACCAGTTGTTCCTGCGGGGTCGCTGATGCAGGCGGCGGCGCCGCCGCTGCTGGTCGTATTGACTGGACCTACCGGCAGCGGCAAGAGCGAGTATGCGCTGCAGCTCGTGCAGCGCCTGGCCGCGTGGCGAGCCGTCGAGATCGTGAGCGTCGATTCGGCGCAGGTCTATCGGGGTATGGATATTGGCACCGCGAAGCCCGAGCGCGCGGTGCGCGAGCGCGTGCCGCACCATCTGATTGATATCCGCGACCCTGCGCAGGCGTATTCAGCGGGCGATTTTGCGCGCGACGCGCGCGTGGCGATCGCCTCGATTCACGCGCGCGGCGCGCTGCCTTTGCTCGTGGGCGGCACGATGCTGTATCTGCGCGCGCTGCGCGATGGGCTCTCGAGCCTGCCGCCCGCGTCGGCCGAGATCCGACGCGAGCTCGATGCGCTGGCGCTCGAGCGCGGCTGGCCGGCCATGCATGCGGAATTGTGCAGGCTCGATCCGCAGGCGGGCGCGCGCATCGCGCCGCAGGACAGCCAGCGCATCCAGCGCGCGCTCGAGGTCCAGCGGATCACCGGCGTGCCGATCTCGCGCTGGCATGATCGCACCGAGGGCAGCCGCGATGATTACCGTTGGCTGCGCTTTGCACTGTGGCCGAGCTCGCGCGCGCAGATGCGCGAAACCTTGCAGATGCGGTTTGCAGCGATGCTGCGCGCCGGCCTGCTCGATGAAGTGCGCCGACTGTACGAGCGCGGCGATCTGACGCCGCAACATGCCTCGATGCGCGCGGTGGGCTACCGGCAACTGTGGCGATACTGTGCGAATGAACTGAGCCTCGAGCAGGCTTCGAGCGCGGCGCTGACTGCGACGGCGCAATTGGCCAAGCGCCAACTCACGTGGCTGCGCGGCGATCGTGAGCTCATCGTGCTGCCCAATGCGTCTGTCGGAGAATTGGAGGGCGTAATAGCGCCTATTGTTGCCGCTGCTGGCGCATGACCGCTGCGATGCGGGGTGTTAGAATCACCAACGCTTGTGACAAGTCCCCATTGGAGTGCGCCGCGAACGGCCGTCCACGCCGGTTCCAAATAGCTGACTTTAATTCGGAACCGGTTGAACAATAAGGAGAAACTTATGGCCAAGGGCCAATCTTTACAAGATCCTTTTCTGAACGCATTACGCAAAGAGCACGTGCCGGTTTCGATTTATCTGGTCAACGGCATTAAGCTGCAGGGCCAGATCGACTCCTTCGATCAGTTCGTGGTGTTGCTCAAAAATACCGTCAGCCAGATGGTCTACAAGCACGCGATCTCGACTGTAGTTCCGGCGCGCGCCGTGCGCCTGACTGTGGAAGAGGGCGCGGCCGCGGAGTCTGCGGCTGACTGATGCGACCCAACGGATGGCGGCATGATTGAGGGCTCGCGCGCCGCAGAGCGCGCCGTGCTTGTGCGCCTCGGATTGGGGGCGCCCGTCAGACCCGCTGATCTGGAGGAATTCGAGCAACTGGCCCTCTCGGCCGGAGCGCGGCCGGTAGCGACCATTACGGGTCGGCGTCAGCGGCCGGATTCGCGTTACTTTGTCGGCACCGGCAAGGCGCAGGAGATTGCCCGTACGGCGCAGGCGCTGCAGGCCGAGCTGATCCTCGTCGATCATCCGCTATCGGCCAGCCAGGAGCGCAACCTCGAGCAACTCTGCGGCTTGCGCGTGCTCGATCGCAGCGGCTTGATCCTGGACATCTTTGCGCAGCGCGCCCGCAGCTTCGAGGGCAAGCTGGAGGTCGAGCTCGCACAGTTGCGCCATCTGGCCACCCGCCTCGTACGCGGCTGGACGCACCTTGAGCGACAGAAGGGTGGTATCGGTCTGCGCGGGCCGGGCGAGACGCAGCTTGAAACCGACCGTCGTCTGCTGTCCGCACGCGTGCGCTCGCTGTCGCGGCGCCTCGCGCGTCTCAAGCAGCAGCGCGAGACGGGCCGCAACGCCCGCGCCGCTATCCCGGTGCCTGCGGTGGCGTTGGTCGGCTACACCAATGCCGGCAAATCGACTCTGTTTCAGGCGTTGACCGGCGCTGAGGTCTATATCGCCGACCAATTGTTTGCCACGCTCGATCCGACCGTACGCAGGCTGCGCCTGCCTGGCGGCGCACCGGTGGTGCTGGCCGACACCGTCGGGTTCATTCGCGAATTGCCGCACGAGCTCGTGGCCGCGTTTCAATCGACGCTGCAGGAGGCGCGCAGTGCGCAGTTGCTGCTGCACGTGGTCGATGCGAGCGATGCCTGTCGTGATGAGCACATTGAGCAAGTCGACACCGTGCTGCGCGAGATCGGCGCGGGCGAGATTCCGCAGCTGCGCGTATTCAACAAGATCGACCGGCTCGGCCTGGGCGCACAGCTCGAGCGCAATGCTGAGGGCCGCGCTGCGGCCGTCTGGATCGCCGCCGCGCAGGGCAGTGGGCTCGAGCTGCTGCGCGAGGCGATCGCCGAGCGCCTGCAACTGTGGGTGCAGCGTTTATGGATGCATCTGCCGCCGGGCTCGGGCGCATGGCGAGCGCGCCTGTATGCCAGCCGCGTCGTGCGTGATGAACGCTCGCTCGAGGACGGCGCCGTGGAGCTGCTCGTGGACCTGCCCGCCGCGGAGCTGATTACCTGGGCGTCATTGCCCGGGGTACAATTGCTCGAGCCTCAGCCATTGCCCACTACAGTGGCAAGCGGCTCTTTGGAGCCCTACCTGGACAGTGCGCGGCAGGCGACGGCCGCGACCGTGGGCCGTTGAGCGCACCGACAACCGAAGCAAACACGGCTCCTCGATATGGCATGGAATCAACCCGGCGAGGACAAGCAGCGGCCGGCGCCGCGGGGAGCACCGGACAGCAATTCGCTCGATGAGCTGCTGCGCCGCTTGCAGCGTCAGGTGCAGCGTCTGGGGCATCCCGGCAGCGGCCGCGGCACCGC
>JBEKWD010000329.1:0-3717 GCA_049513435.1 Steroidobacteraceae bacterium
ACCGGGCTCACGCTCGCCGTGGTCTCGTATGTGCTCTCGCTGCTCGGTGTATTCATCGTCGCATTGATCGTCGAGGCGCTCGCACCGACGTTCAGCGGCGAGAAGAGCCGAGTCCAGGCGCTCAAGGTCGTTGCCTATTCCTATACGGCCAGCTGGGTCGCGGCGATCATCGGCATCATTCCGGGTCTGGTCTTGCTCTCGGCCCTGCTCGGCCTGATCTATGGCTTGTACCTACTGAATCTGGGGTTGCCCTTCACGATGAAGTGTCCGCCCGAGAAATCAATCGCCTATACCGCCGTGACCATCATCGCCGCGATCATCGTCGGCTTTGTTCTGAACCTCGTGATCGGCTCGGTCGGTGGCTATGGTTACGGCATGCGGCATAACTTCAGCGGGCCGCCGCCGCATGCGGGTATCGGCAGTGGCGCCCAGATCCAGGCCGTCGGCACGTTGATCGGCACGGCACTGGGAAGTGGTGGCAAGGTCGAATCGCTGCCTGCGGATCGCATCAAACCATTCCTGCCCGCAACGCTGGATGGGCTGCAGCGCACTCAGGCAGCAGCCGAGCGCAATGCTGCCTTGGGCATGCAGTTGTCCAAGGCGACTGCAACCTATTCCGATGGCAGCAATCACACGCTGAATCTCGAGATCACCGATACCGGCTCACTCAAGGGCCTTGTCGGCTTCGCTGCCGGCTGGGGCGGAGTGGAACAGGACAGCGAGACGGATACGGGATACGAGAAAACCTATAACAGCGGCGGTGAGCTCGTACACGAAAAATGGGATCGTCAGAGCCAGAGCGGCGAGTACGGGGTTGTGATTGCCGATCGTTTTACGGTCAAAGTTTCGGGCAGCGCTCCGAGTATCGACATTCTCAAACACGCCATCGCGACCATTGATACGGGCGGCCTCGCAGCGCTCAGGAACGAGGGCGTACAAGCCAACTGAAGAGCCCGATTGCGCTGGCATTATTGGCCGCGGCGAGCTGAATTGTTGTGCCATACTTCTGCGCAGCGCAGAGCGCCACGGGGAGCACGAATGGCGTGGGTTGAAATCGTCACGTTGCTGGCTTTGATTGAGCTCATTGTCTTCGGCGTATTGGTCAGCCGGGCCCGTGGGACCTATGGGGTGGCTGCACCGGCGACGACCGGCAATCCGATCTTCGAGCGCTACTATCGCGTGCAGGCCAACACGATCGAGACATTGATGGTGTTCCTGCCAGCACTATGGATTGCCTCCAGATACTGGTCGCCGCGCTACGTCGCACTGATCGGTGCCGTCTACCTGATCGCTCGCGTTCTGTATCTGTTCAACTACGTGCGCGACCCCAAGCGGCGCGGGGCGGGCTATGCGCTGAGCATGCTGCCTGCCATAGTTTTGATCATTACCGGCCTGGTGGGCGCCATCAAAGCATTGCTGCGTTAGAGGGGACGTCGCCATGGCCGCGCGTACCATTGAGCTGATCTATTTCAATGCGGGCGGGGGCCATCGCGCTGCGGCTGAAGCGCTGCAGTCCGCGATCCGTGAATTTGGGTTGCCCTGGTATGTGCGAAAGGTCAACCTCATGGAGATCCTGGATCCCAAGGATGTCTTTCGTAAGGCCACCGGCCTGGGACCCGAGGACTTCTATAACGGTCGACTGCGGCGCGGTTGGACGATCGGTTTGGCGCAGGAATTGAAAGTCCTGCACGGCTTCATCCGGCTGTTGCACAAGCCCATGATGAGCCAGCTGCGCCGCCACTGGTTCAAGTCGCGGCCCGACATGGTCGTATCGCTGGTGCCCAACTTCAATCGCGCAATGTATCAGGCGCTGAGCTCAGCGCTGCCGGGCGTGCCCTACGTGACGATCCTGACGGACCTGGCGGACTATCCGCCAAAATTCTGGATCGAGCCTGGACAGGTGCAGCACTTGATCTGTGGCACGCCCAAGGCGGTGCAGCAGGCGCGTGCGGCCGGATACCCGGACTCGCGCATTCACGCGACCTCGGGAATGATCATTCGGCCCGACTTTTACTGCTCCAGCGACCTTGCGCGCGGCCCGGAGCGGGTCAAGCATGGCCTGCAGCCCGACCGGCTCACAGGCCTGGTGATGTTCGGTGGCCACGGCTCGGCCGCGATGCAGAGCATCGCGCGACAGCTCGATGACATCCAGCTGATTTTGGTTTGCGGCCACAACCGCAAGTTGGCCGCTAATCTGCGCGAGATGAGTTTCACTGCGCCGCGGCTGATCGTGGAATTCAGCCCCGAGATTCGTTACTACATGCAGCTCAGCGATTTCTTCATAGGTAAGCCCGGCCCCGGAAGCCTCAGCGAGGCCACGCAACAGCGCTTGCCGGTGATCGTGGCGCGCAACTCCTGGACCATGCCACAGGAGCGCTACAACACGCAGTGGGTGCGCGAGAACCAGTTCGGCCTGGTGGTGCCTAGCTTTCGCGCGATACGCTCTGCCGTACAGGACCTGAGCGAGCGGCTCGGGGAGTTTCGCGCGCATTTGCGCACCGTAAACAATTACGCTGTCTTCGAGATACCACGCATCCTCGATCAAATCCTCGACGCGCCGGCTCTGGAGATGCCGCTGCCCCGCCCCGGGCGAGTCACGCCACGGGCTCACGTTGTGCACGCACCGGCGCATCGAACGCCGGCAGCCCCGCGCGCCGCCTGGCGGCAAGGCCAGAGCTTCCTCGATAGGGATTGAACCGCCCAGCGGGCGGCCGCAGCGCCTCGTTCATGCGCCGGCAGCGCCGGTGAACGTCATCCAAGTGTCATTGCATTGAAATAATGTGCGCGCACCGATGCATCCGAACACCATGATCGCGCTGATCGGCCTTGGCCTGGCGGGCGTTGCCCTATTGCTGCGGCCATTGCAGTTGCGCATTCAGCTCTCGCGGGCGAAGCACCCATCGCTGAGTGGGCATGCGCGTATAGGGCGAGCCCTCGCTGCGCTGCTGCCCTTCTATGAATATGACGAGGCACGCTTCTTCTGTGCCGACGATGCGCCGGCGGCCGTCGCCGAGCAACGACGCGCGGCCTTCGCGTGGCTTGCCGCCCTGTACGCGCAACGCTTTGCGCTAAGCGTACGGCTCACGCAGGAAGTCCAGAATGAGATGGCCGATCTGCAATTCACCGCCCGCTACCGCGTACCGTTTCAATTCAGCCGCCTGGTGCGCGAGCGGCTCAACGCCGGTGTCTTTGTCGCCGCCTCTTCCGGGCGCCAGACTATCGATATGGACGGCAATCGTCGCTACGACTTGACCGGCTCCTACGGCGTAAACGTATTTGGCTATGACTTCTACAAGGAATGCATCGCGCGCGGCAGCGAGCAGGTGCAGGCACTGGGGCCAGTGCTCGGCTCGTATCATCCGGTCACGGCCTATAACGTGCATCGGCTGCGGGAGATCTCGGGCCTCGATGAGATCTCCTTCCACATGTCCGGCACCGAGGCTGTGATGCAAGCGGTGCGGCTGGCGCGCTACCACACGCGGCGCAATTACCTGGTGCGCTTCTGCGGGGCCTACCATGGCTGGTGGGGCGATGTGCAGCCTGGCGTGGGCAATCCAGTCGCGGCGCGCGACACACTGACTCTCAAAGACATGAACACGGCGTCTTTGCGGGTACTGCGCAGCCGCCGGGATATTGCCTGCGTGCTTGTCAATCCACTGCAGGCACTGCACCCGAATGTCGGCGCGCCGACGGATTCAACACTGCTCGACAGCAGCC
>JBEKWD010000330.1:0-3700 GCA_049513435.1 Steroidobacteraceae bacterium
GAGCGCTATGCCCAGGTGTCAGAGGCATTGATTGCGGCGATCGATCAGGTCTGGAGCGAGGTGGGTCCCGTGCGCCGGATCCGGCTGCATGGGGACTGTCACCTGGGCAATATCCTGTGGCAGGCGCAGGGACCGGTGTTTGTCGATCTGGATGACTGCCTGGGAGGGCCTGCGATCCAGGATCTGTGGATGTTCCTGTCCGGGAGCCCGAATGAGCAGGGGCGCCAATGGAGCGAACTGATGGCCGGCTACGAGCGCTTCGCACGTATCGAATACCACGAGATCCGCCTCATTGAGGCGCTGCGTGCCTCGCGCATGCTCAACCACGCGGCCTGGATTACCGAGCGTTGGGCGGATCCGGCTTTTCCACGGGCGTTCCCCTGGTTCGGCGAGCCACGCTACTGGGAACAGCATGTCAATGATCTGGCCGAGCAGGGGGCGGCTGTCGAGGATCCCCCGTTCAGGGGATTGTGAGTGCTGTGCGCTGGCTCTCGGCGGATGCGTTCTATGGGCGCAGCACCCGTGGTACTGTGCGCGCCGGATAGTTCATGTCTCAATGGAATGAGTGTTGAAGAGCATGTGGCGTAGCAAATTCGCATCGGGCGGCACGATCCTCCTGATCTCGGCACTCTTGGGGACCCTTGCCGGCTGCGGCCACCCAAGCTCTTCGAGTGCCAGCAAAGTTGCCGCCGCACACACGCAGAGCGCCGTACCTTCCACGCCTGATGATGTGGACATGGTGGCGGCGGTATCCAGCTCCGGCAATGGCAAGCCGATCAGCATGAAATTCCGCGTCACTGCGCGGCCACTGATGGGCGAGAGCGTGCCTGTCAACCTTGCCATTACGGTCGATGCGAATTCTGATGTCGATCGGATCGAGATCACGCTCAAGCCCGGCGATGGCCTGCAACTCAAATCCGACCCCATTGTCGAGATTCGAGAGCCGCCCAAGGCGAGCCCCCAGATCATCGAAGTGGACGTCCAGCCCACGCGGGCGGGCCTACTGACGCTGGAGGCCATCGCGACGGTGGATTCGGCCACCAGCTCACTGACCCGCACTTATTCAATCCCGCTGATCGCGATCGACCCCAACCACTTGCCGGCTCAATAGGCTGTTCCCGGAAGATCCGGGATTTGCCTCACGCGTGGTGCGCGTACTCCCCCGTATGATCTTCTGGTTAATCAACCAGTTGTCCGGGTTATGTCAAACGCCCCTCCAATACCCAGCTCGCTCCCGACGCTACAGCCCCTGGAGGCTTCCGCGGTCAAGGGCTCGCGCGAGGCGAGCGAGGAACTGCACCCGCAGCTGCGCGCGCAGCTCGAAGCCCTGGGTCCGGCAACCTCCACAGCCCAGACACTGGCCGGGCTGCTGCCACAGATCAGCCGCTACTACGAGCAGATCGATGACGAGCGCCGTGGCGTCGTGCGCTCGATGCAGTTGCTCGCCGAAGAGGCCCGATCCTTCTCGATGGGTCTCACGGGTGCAGATCCGGGTCAGCTGCAGGCCATCCTGGATCACATCAAGGATGTGGTCATCACGGTCACGGCCGATGGCGCGATCTGTGTCTTTAATCCGACCGGGGAGCAGATCTTCGGCTACTCGCAGACCGAGATTATTGGCGAGTCGATCGCGAGGCTCCTGCCGGACCTGACGGTGCAAGGTTCGGTCGAGCGGGGACTGGCGGCGATCGCATCGCAGGGCGGAGGAGGTCGCGACATCGAGGCGCGCGAGCTCGCGGCGCGACGCAAGGATGGACAGTCCTTCTCGGCCGAAGTCGTCGCCAGCCGAGTGCGCATCGAGCGGCGTGACGTCTATGTCATCTGCCTGCGCGACATGAGTGAGCGCCAGGCGGTCGAGCGGGCGCTGCGGGACAGCGAGGCCCGCTACCGCACGTTGGTCGAGAGCGCCCCCGAGGTCATCGTGGTGCTCGATGCACTGACCGCTTGCTGCACCGATGCCAATGAGAACGCACTGCGATTCTTTGATATCTCCCGCCAGGAGATCGCCTCGCTGGAGCTGCCGCAGCTGACGGCAAGCTGCCTTGAAGCCGGTGGCGCCTCAGCTGGGCCGCTCGTGTTCGAATGGTCGCACTACAATGCGCACGGCGAAGAGACCCTGACCGAGGTGCGCCTGATGGCGTTGCCGGGCTCGGATCGGCTGCTGCGCGCCAGCATTACCGATATCTCCGCCCGCAAGCGCGCCGAGACCATCACTGCCGGGGAGCGGAATGTCTTCCAGCGCATTGCGGCCGATGCGCCACTCGCGGAGGTGCTCGAGTGCATCGTGGCACTGACCGAATCGGTGTGCAGTGAGTACGTGGCCGCCATCAGCAAACTCGGCGCTGATGGCCAGGGCTTTGCCGAAGTCATCGGCGCCAACATGCCCGCCCGCCTGCGCGCGGTGGAAGAACGCACGCCGATTGATATGCGCAACGGCTCTAGTGCCGCAGCGGTCTATCTCGGGCGCGCGGTGCTGGTGTCAGAAGTCTCGAAGAGCCCCTACTGGCAACGCCGGCGGGACCTGATCGAGGCCTCGGGCTTTGCGGCCGCCTGGTCAGTACCGATCACAGCTGTCGGCGGACGAGTCCTCGGGGCGCTCACGGTCTATCGCCGGCGCGTCGGCGCCCCGCCCAAGCAGGATCTCGAGCATATCCAGCACGCAGCGCGGCTGGCAGGCATCGCCATCGAGCGCCGTCAGGCCGAAGAGGCGCTGCGCGCAAGCGAAGCAAAGTTCCGTGGCCTGTACGAGAGCGTGCTTGAGGGCGTTTACCAGTGCGCGCCCGACGGGCAGATCCTGGCGGTGAATCCGGCGTTTGTGAAGATGCTGGGCTATGGCACAGCCGAGGAGATTTACGCGCTGCCGGGAGTGTCGATGCTTTACTGGAGCCCGGCAGAGCGTGCGGCCTTTGAGCGGCGGCTCGATATCGAGGGCGAAATCCACAACGCCGAGACCCAGCTGCGCCGCCGCGACGGCCAGCAGGTGGTCGTACTGGAGAGCGCCCGGGTGCTGCGTGATGAGGCGCAGCACGTGGTGGCCTATGAGGGCACCGTGGCCGACATCACCGCCCGCAAGCGCGCCGAACAGGCGGTCTTTGCCGAAAAGGAGCGCGCCCAGGTCACGCTGCAGTCGATCGGCGATGGCGTCATCACGACCGACAGCGAAGGGCGAATCGATTATTTGAATCCGATCGCCGAGCAGCTCTCCGGCTGGAGCGGCCAGGATGCGCGTGGACAGCAGATTAACAAGGTGCTGCGTCTGCTCGATGAGAATTCCCACGATGAACTGGAGAACTCACTGCTGCGCTGCCTACGCGAAAACAAGGTGGTCGCCTTTGCCGAGCAGAGCGTGCTCGTCAACCGGCTCGGCCAGGAGATTGCGATCCAGGATTCGGCGGCGCCGATTCGTGATCGCAATGGTCGCACCGTGGGTGCCGTCGTGGTGTTCCGCGATGTGACCAAGGAGCGGCGCCTCAAACGCGCGCTCTCCTACCAGGCGAGTCACGATGCGCTCACCGGGCTGATCAACCGGCGCGAATTTGATAATCGCCTGCAGGCCTCGGTGCAAAGCGCGCGCGATGGTGAGGGCCCGCACGCGCTGTTGTACGTCGATCTGGATCAGTTCAAGGTCGTGAATGATACTTGCGGCCACTCGGCCGGTGATCGGCTGCTGCGCGACGTGACCGGTATTCTTCGCCAGCAC
>JBEKWD010000331.1:0-3690 GCA_049513435.1 Steroidobacteraceae bacterium
ATCATCGCGCCGGGCTATTACCTCTATCGGGATCGAATCAAGATTCTGGAGGATCGCGGCCGCACCGGCGCGCCTGAATTCCCGCCCGGGCAGATCAAATCGGACGAGTACTTCGGCAAGCAGGTCGTCTATCACAATGAGCTGATTGCAACCGTGCCCATCGTCGGTGAGGCCACTGCCGCGCAGGCACAATCCTTGTCGCTGCAGGTGACTTACCAGGGTTGTGCCGAGGCCGGGCTGTGCTATCCGCCCATCACGCGCACGTTGCTGCTGCAGCTGCCGAGCACCGGCGGCCCCGGCGCCGCAAGCCAAAACAACCCGAGCCAAAACGGCCCCAGTGCGGGCTACGTTTCCGAGCAGGATCGGCTGGCCGCATTGATTCGTTCGGGCAACATGCTGGGGGTTCTGGGCACATTCTTCGGCCTGGGACTGCTGCTGGCATTCACGCCCTGCGTGCTGCCGATGGTGCCGATTCTGTCCGGTTTGATTGCGGGGGCGGGCGCCAACGTCAGTACCGCACGCGCGTTTTCGCTCTCATTGGTCTATGTGCTCGGGATGGCGGTGACGTACACCGCGACCGGAGCGGCTTTTGCCGCCGCGGGCCAGCAGGTGCAGGCTGCATTTCAGCAGCCGTGGATCATCGTCGCCTTCGCCGCACTGTTTGTCGCCATGTCGCTGTCGATGTTTGGTCTGTATACGCTGCAGATGCCTGCCTTCGTGCAGACGCGCCTGGCCGAGCTCAGCAATCGGCAGCGCGCCGGGCATTTCGGTGGCGTCGCGATCATGGGCGCCTTGTCGGCACTGATCGTCACGACCTGCGTCGCGCCGCCCTTGGTCGCCACGCTGGCGGTGATCGGACAAAGCGGCGACATCGCGCGCGGCGCGGCGGCATTGTTTGCCATGAGCTTAGGGATGGGTGCACCGTTGCTGGTCGTCGGCAGTTCGGCGGGACGTTGGTTACCAAGGGCCGGCCCGTGGATGGACGCAGTCAAACGCCTGTTCGGCGTGCTCATGCTGGCGATGGCCGCCTGGATGCTCGCGCGCATCGTGCCGCCACGCTTCGCGTTGCTGTTGTTTGCGGTACCGGCGCTCGCCGCGGCCGTGGTGTGCTTACGTATGCGCGGCGGCAATCTGTGGCTGCAACGCGCTGGCGCGCTGTTGGCCGCGTTGTACGCCGGCGCGCTGCTGCTGGGCGCCGCTCAGGGCGCAAACGATCCCTTGCAACCCTGGCAATGGCGCGCGCAAAGCGAGCATGCACTGCCGTTTCGTACCGTGGCCACGCTGGCCGATCTGCATCGGGAAGTCCAAGCGGCAGCCGCGGCACACCAGGCCGTGATGCTCGATATCGACGCGGACTGGTGCGTGTCGTGCAAAGAGATGCAGCGCTATACCTTCACCGACCCCCGGGTGCGCCAGGCGCTGCAATCGGTGCGCCTGTTGCGCGCGAATGTCACAGCCAACAACGCCGAGGATCAGGCGCTGCTGCGCGAGTTCCAGATCTTCGGGCCGCCGACGATCGCGTTCTACGACGCTCAGGGACATGAGCAGCAGCGTTTTCGCGTCGTCGGCTACATGAACGCCGCCGACTTCGCCGCCCTGCTGCATCAGGCGTTCGCCGCCGGTTAGCCGCCCCGGCGGGCGCATGAGATCAACGCCACGCGCCTTCGCGATCGCTCTGGTGCTGGCCGCGGGGCTGGCGGGCGGCTTCCTGTGCTATCGCTGGCAGTTCGCCCAGGTGCGCCCGGCGATACGGCCCGTGAGTGCCCCGCAGCCAGGCGCGTCCGCTGCGATGCCGGACCAGGATGAGGACGCGATTCCGCCGACCTTGCCCCCGGTGCCGAGCATCGTGCCAGCGCTCGAATTGCCGGACCTCGCCGGAAAAGCGCACTCGCTGCGCTCCTTCGTCGGTCGGCCATTGATCATCAATTTCTGGGCCACCTGGTGCGAGCCCTGCCGGCGCGAGATCCCGCTGCTCGAGCAATTGCTTCACTCGCACCGCGCCGAGAAGCTGCAGATCGTTGGCATCGCAGTTGATTTTCGCCAGGCCGTGCAGGACTTCATGCGCGCCGAGCGCATCGAGTATCCGGTGCTCGTCGGTGAGGAAGATGGTTTTGCGGCGGTGCAGCGCTTTGGCATGGAGCCGGTGCTCCCGTTTTCCGTGTTCGCTGACTCCCAGGGGGATATCCTCGCGGTCAAGATTGGCGAGCTGCACCGCGACGAGGCGGACTTCCTGCTGGCCCAGTTGCAGGCCGTCGATGAGCGGCGCATCGAGCTGCCCCAAGCACGCGAAAAGGTGCAATCACGGCTGCGAGAACTGGCCATGCAGCGTGCGGCGTTGCCGGCACGATCCACGCAGGATCCTGTCAGTTCGACCAAAAATTAGGCAAATCGACGCAATTTCGGTACATTCTTCCAGCGGGTGGAATTTAACATTGTCGGCACCACGGGTGGCGCGCTCGCCCCTTGATGCTGGCGCGGCAGGTGCGCCACTGCCAAGTCGCGCGTTGCCTTAAGGCACTCGCGCGCCATCAGCGCGATGCGCATGGGGGCGCTGCACAGTCAGGAGTCTTTGGATAATGGATATTCGCAAAATCAAAAAAATGATCGAGCTGCTCGAGGAATCGGGCATCGCGGAGATCGAGATCAAGGAAGGCGAAGAGACGCTGCGCATCGCCCGCGTGATGCCCGCTCAACAGTGGGTGCAATCGCGAGCACCTTCCGCGCCGCCAGGCAGCCCCGCTGGAATGCTCCAGGACTCGCCCGGGCCCAATGAGCCGGCCAGCGGCCCGGCGCGCTCGAGCGCCGAGGAGCATATCGCCACGGCCCCGATGGTCGGTACCTACTACTCTGCCCCCGCCCCGGGCGCCAAACCATTCGTTGAGATCGGCGATGAGGTCGAGGTCGGCCAGGTGCTGTGCGTCATCGAGGCCATGAAAATGATGAATCAGATCGAGTCGGAAAAAGCGGGCAAGATAAAGGCCATACTGATCAAGAATGGCGAGCCCGTGGAGTTCGGCCAGCCGCTGTTCATAATCCAGCCCTGAAACGGCGATGATGGAAAAAATCGTCATCGCCAATCGCGGCGAAATTGCCCTGCGCATTCTGCGCGCCTGCCGCGAGCTGGGCATCAAGACCGTCGCCGTGCATTCGACCGCGGATGCGAATCTCAAGCATGTGCTGCTGGCCGACGAGTCGGTCTGCATCGGGCCGCCGCCCTCGGCACTGAGCTACCTGAACATGCCCGCCATCATCAGCGCGGCGGAAGTGACCGATTCGGTCGCGATTCACCCGGGCTATGGTTTTCTGTCCGAGAACGCCGACTTCGCCGAGCGAGTGGAGAAGAGCGGCTTTAACTTCATCGGGCCGAAAGCCGAAACGATCCGCCTCATGGGCGATAAGGTCTCCGCGATCAACGTCATGCGCGGCCAGAAGGTGCCGTGCGTGCCCGGCTCGGATGGCGCGCTCGGTGAGCGACCCGAACAGAACCTGCGCATCGCGCGCGAGATTGGCTACCCGGTCATCATCAAGGCCTCCGGCGGCGGCGGCGGCCGCGGCATGCGCGTGGTACACGCCGAAGGCGCGTTGCTGAGCTCGATTGCGGTGACCAAGACCGAGGCTATGGCGGCCTTCGCCAATGATGCGGTGTATATGGAGAAATTCCTCGAGCGGCCGCGGCATATCGAGTTTCAG
>JBEKWD010000332.1:0-3685 GCA_049513435.1 Steroidobacteraceae bacterium
TCATGCTCAATCTGGCGGGCACTCACAACGTGCGCAATGCCCTGGCCGCTATCGCCGTGGCCAGCGAGCTCGGCGTTGCCGATGAGGCGATCTGCCGCGCGTTGGCAGGCTTCCAGGGCATCGATCGGCGCATGCAATACCTGGGCGACGCGAAAATCGCGGCCGGCACGGTCAGCATCGTTGATGACTATGGACATCATCCGACCGAGATTGCCGCGACGCTCGAGGCGTTGCACCAGGCGTGGCCCGATCGCCGCCTGGTGCTCGTGTTCCAGCCGCATCGCTACACGCGCACGCGCGACCTGCTCGATGATTTCGCCAACGTGCTGGCCACGGTCGAAGTACTGCTGGTCGCGGAGGTCTACGCGGCCGGTGAGGCGCCGATCAAAGGCGCCGATGGCCGCGCGATCTGCCGCGCCGTGCGCAGCCGCGGACGGGTCGAGCCGGTGTTCGTCGCGCGACTCGAGGAGCTTGCCGCGGCGCTGACCGGCGTGCTGCGCGACGGC
The DNA here is from genome assembly GCA_049513435.1 of Steroidobacteraceae bacterium. GTDB lineage: Bacteria > Pseudomonadota > Gammaproteobacteria > Steroidobacterales > Steroidobacteraceae > FEN-1191. The sequence goes on from JBEKWD010000332.1 coordinate 507, forward strand.
GATGTGATCGTGACCATGGGCGCCGGCCACATCGGCGCGATCGCCCAACAGCTGGCCGAAGAGCTCTCGCGAGTGAAGCCATGAATCCCGGCATCTCACCTGATTTCATGCCGCGCGTACGCTGGCGCGAGCCGATGGCGGCCCATACCTCATGGCGTGTCGGCGGTCCGGCCGACATGTTCTTCAGTCCGCGCGACATCGAGGATCTGGCTGCGTTCCTGCGCACGCTGCCGGCCGAGATACCGGTCTACTGGGTCGGTCTGGGCAGCAATCTGCTGGTGCGCGATGGCGGTATCCGTGGCGTGGTCGTGGCCACGCCGGGCGCCTTCACGCGCATCGAGCGGCGCTCGCAGACCCGCATCTACTGTGAGGCCAGCGTGCCGTGCGCGCGCATCGCGCGCGGCTGCAATAACTGGGGCCTTGCGCAGGGTGAGTTCTTCAGCGGCATTCCGGGCACGCTTGGCGGTGCGCTGGCCATGAATGCGGGCGCGTTCGGCGATGAGACCTGGCGTCATGTGCACAGCGTCGAGACGCTGGACCGGCATGGGCAGCGCCGCCAGCGCCCGGCGCAGGACTTTCGCATCGGTTATCGGCAGGTCGAGCTGGCCGCAGCGGGCGCCGCGCTCGAGGAATGGTTTATCGCTGCCGAGCTGCAATTCGAGCCCGGTACGAGCGCGCAGGTCGCCAGCGTGCGTGCATTGACGGAATTGCGGCGACAGACCCAGCCGCTGGGGGAATGGAGCTGTGGTTCGGTTTTCAGGAATCCGCCCGGCGATCACGCCGCGCGCCTGATTGAGGCCGCGGGACTGAAGGGCTATCGCATTGGCGATGCCGTGGTATCCGAAAAGCACGCGAACTTCATGATCAACGAGGGCCACGCGAGCGCGCAGGAGCTCGAACAGTTGATCGGCCATGTGCAGCAGAGCGTCGAGCGGCTCTTCGGCATCAGGCTCGAGCCCGAAGTGCGCATCGTCGGTGAGAGCGCGAGCGCCCCCGCGGGGACGCAGGATCACTGATGCGCCTGCATTATCTGCCAAAGGCCAATCAGCACGTTCGCGAGGCGGCGAAATTCGGGCGCGTGGCGGTGCTGCTGGGCGGCAGCTCGAGCGAGCGCGAGGTGTCGCTGCTCAGTGGCCACGCCGTGCTCGCAGCGCTGCAGCTTCGCGGCGTGCAAGCCCAGGCCTTTGACCCGGCTTTGCGTGCGCTCGCGCAGCTGCACGAGTTGCAGATCGATCGGGTCTGGATCGCGTTGCACGGACCCGGCGGCGAGGACGGAACGCTGCAGGGCGCGCTGGAGTTTCTCGGCATTCCCTACACCGGCAGCGGCGTCATGGGCTCGGCCATCGGCATGGACAAGCTGCGCACCAAATGGCTCGCGCAGGCGGTCGGGGTCCCGAGTGCGGAGTTCCTGGTGCTGCGTTCGAGCGCCGATTGCGAGCTCGCGATCGAGCGGCTCGGTCTGCCCTTGTTCGTCAAACCCGGCTCGCAGGGCTCGAGTGTCGGCATCTCACGCGTGGAGCGCGCCGAAGATCTGCCGGCCGCGCTGCAGGCAGCGCAGAGCTTCGATCCGGTCGTGTTCGCCGAGCGGCTCTTACCGGGGGCCGAGTACACGGTGGCTGTGTTGCAGGGCCAGGCGCTGCCATCGATCCGCATCGAGACCCCGCGCAGCTTCTACGACTATGAGGCCAAGTACCTGCGCAACGACACGCGCTACGTGTGTCCGTCCGGCCTGTCCTCGCAGGCCGAGTCGCACCTCGGCGCCCTGGCGCTCGCCGCCTACGAAGCCTGTGGCGCCGAGGGTTGGGGGCGCGCGGATTTCATGCTGGATCGAACCGGTCGGCCGCAGTTGCTCGAGATCAACACGGTACCGGGTATGACCGATCATAGCCTGGTGCCGATGGCGGCGCGCGCCGCCGGGATCGATTTCGAAGAGCTCGTCTGGCGCGTGCTCGAGACCAGTTACGCGCGTGAGCCGCGGCGGGCGGCGGCCTGATGTTGCTCCAGCGCAAGCGCAACAATCGGCGCGGCGGTCCGCGCGCGCTCGGGCGCTATCTGCCGCGCCTGCATTGGCGCGGCATTGGCCTGAGTCTCGCCGCGCTCGCGCTGAGCGCATTGGCGCTGGCCACACTGCTGTGGCTGATTGATCAGCCCATTCAGCGCGTGATCGTCACCGGCCGATTGCAGCGCGTGTCGGCGCTGGATGTGGAAAAAATCGTGCGCAGCCGCCTGCACGGCGCCGGGCTCGTGACGGTTGATCTGGAGGACATCAGTGCCGGTCTGCGCACTCTGCCCTGGGTCGATGGCGCGACGGTGCAGCGCAGCTGGCCGCGCGCGCTGCGCATCGAGATCATCGAGCAGTCTGCCGTCGCGCGCTGGAACGACAGCGGTCTGCTCAATGCACGCGGGCAATTGTTTATGAGCGAGGCGCGCTTCGTGCCGCCCGAGCTGCCGCTGTTGTCCGGTCCACTCGGGTCCGAAGCGGAGGCGACCGCGCGCTATCTGGCCTTTCAGGGACGACTCACCGAAGCCGGATTGCGTCTGATCGCACTGACGCTCGATGCGCGTGGTGCACTGAGCCTGCGGCTCGATAACGGTGTGGAACTGCGGCTCGGCAGACTGCAGATCGATGCGCGCTTCGAGCGCTTCATGACGGTTGCCGCGAAGCTCGTGAGCCAGCGCGCCACGGACATCGTCTATGTCGACATGCGCTACAGCAACGGCTTTGCCGTGGGCTGGAAGGGCCGCGGCGCTCATCTGGCCTGGCGCCCGGCAGTGCGCGCCCTGGCGGGCGCAGGGGCGCACATCAATGGCTAAGAAATCCGACAAACAGGTCATCGTTGGCCTGGACATCGGCACCTCGAAAGTGCTCGCGCTGGTCGGGGAGATCACGGCCGAGGCGACCATCGAGGTCATCGGCATGGGCAGCCAGCCCTCACGTGGCCTGAAGAAGGGTGTCGTGGTCAACATCGAATCCACGGTGCAGTCGATCCAGCGCGCGGTCGAGGAGGCCGAGCTGATGGCCGACTGCGAGATCAACGCCGTCTACGCCGGCATCGCCGGCAGCCACGTACGCAGCCTCAACTCGCACGGCGTGGTCGCGATCCGCGACCGCGAGGTCACGCACGGGGATGTCGAACACGTGATCGATGCCGCCAAGGCGGTCGCGATCCCGGCCGACC
>JBEKWD010000333.1:0-3685 GCA_049513435.1 Steroidobacteraceae bacterium
GAGCTGCTGCTGATCATCAACGCTTCACCCTATGAGATCCACAAGCAGCGCGAGCGCGAGCAGGTCATCGCCGAGCGCGTGCAGGAGACGCATCTGCCTGCCCTGTACGTGAATCTCTTCGGCGGCCAGGATGAGCTCGTGTTTGACGGCAACTCCTTCGTCATGGACGCTCAAGGACGGCTGGCGCTGCGCGCACCGGCGCTGGAGGAAGGGCTCTATGCGGCCAGCTTTGCGCGCCGCGACGGCGTCGTGATGCCGCTTGCCGGCGCGGTGGCGCCGGAGATGTCGGATGATCAGAGCATCTATCGCGCCCTGGTGATTGGCGTGCGCGACTATGTCAACAAGCATGGCTTCACCGGCGCCGTGGTGGGCTTGTCCGGCGGCATCGACTCGGCCCTGACGCTCGCGATTGCGGTTGACGCACTCGGCCCTGAGCGCGTGCACGCGGTCATGATGCCGTCGCGTTATACCTCCAGCATGAGCCGCGAGGACGCGAGCGCGCAGGCGCGCGCACTGGCGGTCAGCCTGAGCGTGATCTCGATCGAGGAAATGTTCGAAACCACGCTGCGCGCGCTCGAGCAGGAGTTCGCGGGGCGCGCTGCCGATGCGACCGAGGAGAACATTCAGGCGCGCTGTCGCGGGCTGTTGCTCATGGCGATCTCCAACAAGACTGGTCGCATGCTGCTGACCACGGGCAACAAGAGCGAGATGGCAGTCGGCTATGCGACGCTCTATGGCGACATGGCCGGCGGTTTCGCGCCGATCAAGGACTGCAGCAAACAGCGTGTCTACACGCTGGCTCGCTACCGCAATACGCTCTCGAGCGTGATTCCGGAGCGCGTGCTCACGCGCGCTCCCACGGCTGAGCTGCGTCCGGATCAGAAGGATACCGACTCGCTGCCGCCGTATGACGTGCTCGACCCGATCCTGGAGGCATTCATCGAGGAGGACCTTTCGGTCGAGGAGATCTGCGAGCGTGGTTTCGATCGGGCCGTGGTCGCGCGTGTGCTCGACATGGTCAAGCGGGCCGAATACAAGCGCCGTCAGGCGCCTCCAGGGGTACGCGTGAGCGCCCGCGCCTTCGGTCGCGATTGGCGCTATCCGATCACCAATGGTTATCGGCGCTGAGCAGCGCCGCGCCGCCGAATCAGCGCCACGGCGTCCACCAGTGGCGTCTGGATGCCGCCGCGCTCTGCGCGCCCGCGGCGTAGTTGGCCTGGTAGACGCGATCGACGTTGACGGCCAGCTCATTGAGGCCGACGCGCCGATAGCAGTCCGAGAGCACCAGCAGCGCGTCGCGTTGCGCCGGGGCACCGTCATATTGATCGATCACGCCCTGCGCTCGCTGCGCCGCCGCCATGTAGGCGCCGCGCTTGATGTAATAGCGCGCGACAAATATCTCGTATTCGGCCAGTCGATTGCGCAGATAGATCAGGCGTCGCAGCGCATCGTGTGCGTAGACGCTCTTCGGATACTGTGTGACGACCCTGTTGAAGGCGGTGATGGCCTTCAAAGCCGTGGAAGGCGGACGGCGCGCCATATTGACCCCGAACCAACGCTCGATCGAGAAGGGCGTGCGCTCGAAGTTGATCATGCCCTCCATGTAATAGGCGTAGTCCACGCGCGGATGGGTCGGATTCTCGCGCAGGAACTCCTCGGCCGCATCGGTGGCCGCATCCTTATCGCCCTTGCGGTAGTAGACGTAGATGAGATCGAGACGACCCTGACGGGCCTGCGGACTGAACGGAAAGCGCGACTCCAATGCCTCGTACTGCTTGATGGCATACTGGATATCATTGGCACGCAATGCCTGGTGGGCGTTGGCGTAGAGCAAGGCGGCCGTGGCCCTTTTGAGGTCCCTCGCTTGCCGGGCGTGACAGCTGCACAGCAGTGCCACGCTTGCCAGGGCCACGGCGCTCATCACGCGGGCGCGATTGCGGGCCGCGCGCTGCGCGCCGACGTGTGAGCTCAAGTGTGGACCTTAAAATTCATGAAGTTGGGATCCGCGCGGCCTTGACGTGTGACCCGTGGCCGCAAGTGGCCAAGTATAGCTGACACGCGCCATGCCACCGGAGTTCCAAACTCACGTGCTCGAGTTGCCGGCTTCCGCTAAGGGTTTGCGCTTCGATCAGGCGCTCGCCGCGGCGCTGCCGCAGTATTCACGCGCGCGCCTGCAACGCTGGATTCGCGCCGGTGCGGTGCGCGCCGAGGGCCGCCCGATCCGCGCGCGCGCGCGCGTGCAGGGTGGCGAGCAGCTCACGGTGGAGGCACAGTTCGCGGATGCGGGCAACGCGCTGGCGCAACCCTTGGCGCTGGATATCGTGCATGAAGATGCGGCGCTGCTGGTGCTCAACAAACCGGCGGGTCTGGTGGTGCACCCGGGGGCTGGCAATCGCGATCACACGCTGCTCAATGCGCTGCTTGCACACGAGCCGCAGCTCGCGCGTGTGCCGCGAGCCGGGATCGTGCATCGTCTGGACAAGGATACGAGCGGCTTGTTGATCATCGCGCGTACGCCCGAGGCGCACACGCGCCTGGTCGCTGCGCTCGCACAACACGCGGTGCGCCGCGAATATCTGGCGCTGTGCGCGGGACTGCCCACCGGCGGCGGCCGCATCGAGCAACCGATCGGCCGGCATCGCAGCGCGCGCACGCGTATGGCGGTGCGGGGGGATGGGCGCGAGGCGGTCACACACTATCGCATCGAGGAGCGCTTTCGGGCCCACACACTGCTGCGGGTAGAGCTCGAGACCGGACGCACGCATCAGATCCGGGTGCATCTGGCGCACATCGGTTTTCCACTCGTGGGCGATCCGCTCTACGGCGCGCGCCGACGACTCGTGCACGCCGCCACACCCGGCATGAACGCCGCGCTGCAGGGCTTTCGGCGCCAGGCGCTGCATGCGCAGCGTCTGCACTTCCTGCACCCGTTCAGCGGGCAGCCACAGTGCTTCGAGGCGCCAGTGCCAGCGGATCTGCAGTCGTTGCTGCAGCATTTGCGCGCCGATGCGCGCCGCCCCGCAACGCGCACACGCTCGAGCCGCTGATGAGCCGGCAGATGCCCGCATTTGAGCGCCCGCTGTGGTCCGCGCCCAGCCGCGTACGGGCGGCGTTCACGCAGCGCGCCGGCGGGGCGAGCCTGGCGCCGTACGACTCGCTCAATCTGGGCGATCATGTCGGGGACCTTGCAAGCGCGGTGGCACAAAACCGGCGGCGGCTGCGCGAGGCGCTGTCATTGCCGGGTGAGCCGCTGTGGCTCGAGCAGGTCCATGGCATCGGCGTGCTCGACGCCGACCGCTTTGACGGCCGGGTGGCGCCGCGCGCCGATGCGGCTGTCACGCGCCAGTGCGGGCGAGTCCTGGCGGTGCTGGTCGCGGACTGTCTGCCGGTGCTGTTCGCGACCCGCGACGGCGGGGCGATCGCGGTAGCGCATGCGGGCTGGCGAGGACTGGCTGCCGGCGTGCTCGAGGCGACGATCGCGGCGCTGGCTGCGCCGGAGCCACCGCACGCCTGGCTGGGGCCATCGATCGGAGCAAGGCACTTTGAGGTCGGCGAGGAGGTACGCGAGGCGTTCGTCGCGCAGGATGCGGCCGCAGCGCTCGCCTTCGCGCCCAACGAGCGTGGCCGCTGGCTCTGCGACCTGCATGCCCTGGCGGGCATGCGCCTGGCCGCGCTCGGCCTGAAG
>JBEKWD010000334.1:0-3675 GCA_049513435.1 Steroidobacteraceae bacterium
CATACCTGGCGCAGTGTCTCCGGTCATGATCGACGTCGAGGTCGACGGCAAGCATTTTCAGGAAATGCATGTCGATGGAGGAGTCATTACTCAGGTCTTCTTGTACCCATCTCGCATTCTGCCGGAGCTGGCCAAGGCCACGGGAGCGCCCTTGAATCGCGAGGTGCGCGCGTATGTTATCCGCAACGGCAAACTCCAGCCCGAGTGGTCCGACACGCGCCGCCGCACTCTGAGCGTAGGAAGTCGAGCGATCAGTGCCTTGATTCAGACACAGGGCATCAGCGACGTGCAGCGCATCTATGAGACTGCACGGCATGACGGGGTGGATTTTAACCTTGCGTACATCGGCTCGGACTTCAGCCCACCTCGCCATGCGCAGTTCGACACCGCCTATATGAAGCGCCTGTTCGACTACGCCTATCGCGCGAGCGTGAAGGGATACCCCTGGCACAAGCTGCCCCCGAGCGAACCGTCACCGGACGGCGACTGACTGGATAAATCCTTAGGTGAGCATCAATTCGCGCCGGTAGCGCCGCACATCCACTTCAAGCTCGAGCCCGAATACGGGTGGATCGGTGTCGTGGCAGATGATGCCGTGTGCGGGAGTGACTCCGCCGGGCTCAGCACCGATCGCGCGCCGCAGTTCGCGCTCGAGCGGCCAACGCGAATACAGGTGCACCGAGCACGCGGCATCCCAGCTTGCGCCAAGCGCATCGACGACACGACGCACGTTCGAGACTACACATCGGGTCTTGTCTCGCAACGCCTCTTCGCCGGTCTCGCCACGCCGCAGTATGCTGAAGCCGGAAAAGCCCTCTCCCGGGATCAGTTCGGGCGCGCCGGAGACGACGAAGGCCTCGGGGACCTCACGTTCCTCGATCGTATAGGAGAACGCGTAGACGGCGTCTTCTGAGAGTGCCGTGCCGAGCGGCACGACATTGGTCCGTGAGAGCGTTGGCGGCGCATCTTTCACCAGATCCCATGCCTTGAGCTGCGTCAGATAGCGCGCGTTGAAGGCCAGAAAGCCCTCGGGGCTGAGCACCTGTGGCATACGGAACTCAAAACCGCACAGAGCAGCCAACGGTCGATGCACGCTCTCGAGGTGGCGCTCCACCGCCGCGAATCCGGCGCGCAACGGGCGGGGCTCGGCGAATACGGCTCGCGCAAGGCTCATGCCGGGTAAGGCCACGACGCCGGCGCTGGCAAACGGAAGAGCGGGAACATAGGCGTAGCCGCCCTTGAGGTGCTCGATAGGCATCATTACTCCGCGGACCGTTCGGACGCTGTTTTAGGGGCTATTCGCGGGGACTGCGCTCAGAAATTTAGCTAACATCATCGACAAGAACAAAGCGCCTTGGGAGAACATTATGGATCGCCGTACTGTCATGACGGGAATTCTGAGCACCGGGCTTGGCCTTGGCACCGCCTCGCTGTGGACGCCGCCATCTGCTCTCGCGCTGGGCCTGCCCAACGACAAGATCAAGCGTATTCGCTACTACAAGACGCCCACCGATGCGGCGGGTCGGCCCAACGTCCATCAGCCAACCTTTAACCAGTCCACCAATATCGTCACCATCGAGACCGAGAGCGGCCTGATGGGAATCGGCGAAGGCGGCGAGCCTTCAACCATGGAGCAATGCGCGGGCCTCTTGATCGGCCAGGACCCGTTCCGCATCCAGGATGCGTGGCAGATGATGGAGCGGGGCTATTTCTATCCCACGGGCCGCGAGAAGACGCACTCGCTAGGCGCGCTTGATGTGGCGCTGTGGGACCTGAAAGGCAAGGCGCTGGGTGTGCCGGTATGGCAGCTGCTGGGCGGCAAGAGCCGCGAATATGTCGAGTGCTATGCCACCAGTTATCCGACACCCAAGGGTGGCACCCTGGAAGACGCAGCGCGTGCCTGTATCGCCGAAGGTTTTCGCGCCTATCGCACGGGCGTGCGCGAGAACCAGGAGTTCGACCGTTTCCGCGCGGTGGAACAGACGATCGAGGACTGCCAGGCCATCCGTAAGGGTGTGGGCAAGGACGGCGCCTGGGCAATCGACTTCCATGGCGTCATGGACCCGGAAGACGCCATCACGTTGGCGACGGCGCTGGAGCCGCTGCGGCCCTTTTTCTGCGAAGACCTGATTCGCGGCGAGAACATCGACATCTACAAGACGCTGCGACCCCGCTTGCGCGTGCCGATCGCGGTGGGCGAGATCTATGGCGTCAAATGGGAGATGAGCCCTCTGATCGAACAGAACCTCATCGATTTCGCTCGCTGCACCGTACCCAATGTCGGCGGAATCACGGAATATATGAAGATCGCCGCGCTGTGCGAAACGCATTATTGCGGCTTGATTCCCCACTTCACCGGCCCCATCGGCGAAACCGCGTTGGTGCATTGCCTGACGGCAACCTCAGTGATCGCGCTGATGGAGATGACTGCCTCGGGCCGCAAGCCCTGGCCGTACCTGCCGCAGGCCTATGACTTCCATAACGGCAAGCTCTGGCCCAACGAGCGGCCCGGCCTTGGTGTGACGCTGGCTGCGTCCGAGCTGCAGATGGTCGGTGATTGGACGGAGCATTACGCTCCCATCCAAATCAATCGCCGCCCCGACGGCTCTTATACGAACTGGTAGTAGTCCGCGCCGACAAGCTCATGACGATCTCGCAGGAGAAATGAGATGAGTATTAAAGTGCTGTATACCGCCCATGCCACTGCTGTCGGTGGACGAAACGGGCGCACACGCTCGGATGACGGACTGGTGGACGTGCAGCTGTCTGTGCCCAAGGCGATGGGCGGCCCAGGCAAACCGGGCGCCACGACACCTGAGGATCTGTTCGCGGCAGGCTATGCGGCCTGCTTCGGTAGCGCCTGCGAATTCATGGGCGCGCAGCTGAAACTCAAACCCAGTTCGGTCACGATCCAGGCCGCGGTCGGCATCGGCACGAAGTCGGATGGAGGCTTTGGGCTAAAAGTGGATCTGATCGCAACCATAGGCGGGCTCGCGCAGGCAGATGCAGAAAAGGTAGTCGCCGCTGGACACACGGTTTGCCCGTATTCAAACGCTGTTAAGGGTAATGTGGACGTCACGATCGCGGTCAAAATAACCTGAGGCAATTCCGATGGGCGTTGTCGGACGCCCGCGCCGCTGAAATTTGTGGTCTTTACGCGGCTACTGCGGCGTCGCGATGTTGCTCCACGGGCCTGAACGTCATTGCCATAATCACGGCAATGATTCCGAACCCCCAAGCCACCAGGTACAGCGAGCCGTAGTGGCCGAACGTGTCGTAGAGCCACCCGCCGAGCACCGGGCCGGTGGCCATGCCGAAGCTGCCCGCCATCGCGGTACCGCCGATTATGGTACCCATCATACGCAGCGGGAAGTTCTCGCGCGCCAGCACCGCGTACAGCGGCATCACTCCGCCGTAGGTAAATCCGAAAAGCACAGCGACAGCGTAGAACACGCTTAAAGTAGTGGCGAAGTAATACGATGCGGCGAAAAACGCCTGCATCAAAAGGCCTGTGATCAGAGTGCGACGCGCGCCGAACCGGTCACCCGCCAGCCCGAATGCGATGCGCCCGACGAGGCCCGCGAGTCCTTCCACACTGTAAATGGTTACTGCCGTGGTCAGCGGGATACCGCAAGTTACCGCATAGCTCACCGTGTGGATGATGGGTCCGGAATG
>JBEKWD010000335.1:0-3673 GCA_049513435.1 Steroidobacteraceae bacterium
CCAACGGCGAAGTCATCGACGCCTGACAGATGCAGACTCGCCTTAACGGCACGGCAACAGACAATGGCAAGGCTACAGCAAATTTATCGCGACACGATCGTTCCGCAGCTCAAGGAGCAGTTGCAGCTGTCGAACGTCATGGAAGTACCGCGCATTACCAAGATCACGCTGAACATGGGCGTCGGTGAAGCCGTGGCTGACCGCAAGGTCATCGATGCAGCAGCCGGGGACCTGGCGAAGATCACCGGTCAGAAGCCGCTGATCTGCAAGGCGAAGAAGGCCGTCGCCACATTCAAGGTGCGTGAGGGCTTGCCGATCGGCTGCAAGGTCACGCTGCGCGGAGCGCGCATGTATGAGTTCCTGGATCGCCTGATCAGCGTCGCGCTGCCGCGCGTACGAGATTTTCGCGGCATCTCGCCCCGCGGCTTCGACGGCCGCGGCAACTACAGCATGGGCGTGCGCGAGCAGATCATCTTCCCGGAGATCCAGTACGACACGATCGATCAGCTGCGCGGGATGGATATCACGATCACGACCACAGCGCGCGACAACAAGCAGGGTCGGGCACTGCTGGATGCTTTCAAGTTCCCGTTCCGCAAGTAGCCGCGCAGCGGGGTGCAAGGAGAGGTATGGCCAAGACGAACATGATTCAGCGTGAGAAGCGACGCAGCCAGGTGGTGCGCAAGTACGCCGTCAAGCGCGCGCAGCTCAAGGAGATCATCCGCAGCCCGAAGTCCTCGCCGGAACAGCGCCTCGCCGCTCAGGCGCAATTGCAATCTCAGCCGCGCGATGCGAGCCCGAGCCGGCATCGCAACCGTTGTCAGATCACCGGCCGCTCGCGCGGGGTCTACCGCAAGTTTGGACTCGCACGCAGCAAGATCCGCGAAGTAGCGATGCGCGGCGAGATTCCCGGACTCGGCAAGGCCAGCTGGTAGGAGCGCAACGATGAGCATGACCGATCCGATCGCCGATCTGCTGACCCGCATCCGCAATGGACAGTCCGCGCGCAAGAGCAGCGTGACGGTCGCATCTTCGAAACTGAAGACGGCGATTCTCAAGGTGCTCAAGGAAGAAGGCTACATCGCGGACTTCAGTCACTCCAGTGACGAGGGCAAGCCCGTACTGACGGTCGATCTCAAGTATTACGAAGGCCGCCCGGTCATTGATCGCATCGAACGCGTGAGCCGCCCGGGCCTGCGCATCTATCGGCGTAAGCAGGAGTTTCCGCGCGTGCTCGGCGGCATGGGCACCGTCATCGTCTCGACCCCCAAAGGGGTCATGACCGACAAGGCGGCCCAGGCGATTGGCCAGGGCGGAGAAGTGCTGTGCATCGTGGCCTGATGCGAGCGAACAGAATGGGAAGCTGAAACGTGTCCAGAGTCGCCAATCGAATCATCGATCTGCCCGCGGGCGTGAGCGTCAGCGTGGCGTCCGGTGCCGTGACCGTCAAAGGCGCGCGCGGCGCGCTCACGGTCGTGCTCGGCTCGGGCGTATCCGTCGAGCAGGAGAACAAGCGCCTCGCCGTCAAGTACGTGGGCGACGACAAGGCGCGCATGCGCGCCGGGGCCGCGCGCGCGCATCTGGCCAACATGGTCCAGGGCGTCACGCGTGGCTATGAGCGCAAGCTCGAGCTGGTCGGCGTGGGCTTTCGGGCACAAGTGGTCGGCAAGAGCCTGAATCTCGCGCTCGGTTTCTCACATCCGGTGAGCTATGCAATTCCCGAGGGCATCACGATCGAGACGCCGAGCCAGACCGAGATATTCATCAAGGGTAATGACCGGCAACGGGTAGGTCAGACCGCGGCCGAGATTCGCGGCATCCGGCCGCCCGAGCCCTATAAGGGCAAGGGCGTGCGTTACTCGGACGAGCAGATCATTCTCAAAGAAGGCAAGAAGAAGTGATGCCGCGAGCCGTGTCATGAAGATCACCAAGAAACTGCGGCGTCAGCGCCGCGCCATGAAGACCCGGGCACAGATCCACGAGCTCAGGCTCGCGCGCCTGACTGTGCATCGCACGCCGCAGCACATGTATGCGCAGTTGTTTGATGGCGCTGGCGAGAAAGTGCTCGCGGCCGCCTCCACGGTGCAGAAGCAGGTGGCGCAGGGGCTCAAGGGCACGGGCAATATCGAAGCCGCGCGCGCCGTGGGCCGCGCTATCGCCGAGCGCGCCAAGAGCGCAGGCATCACGCGCGTCGCCTTCGATCGCGCCGGCTTTCAGTATCACGGTCGAGTCAAGGCACTGGCCGAAGCGGCCCGCGAAGCGGGACTTGAGTTCTAGGTAACGGTGGCCAGCGGGGATTAAGACCCCCTCACCACAAGGCACGCACATATGGCAAGAATGGAAAAGACCCAGAGCGCCGACGAGTTCATGGAAAAGCTCGTGGCCGTGAATCGCACCGCCAAGGTCGTAAAGGGCGGCAGGCAGTTCGGCTTCACCGCGCTCACTGTGGTCGGCGACGGTGCGGGGCGAGTTGGTTTTGGCTTCGGCAAGGCGCGCGAGGTGCCGGTTGCAATCTCCAAGGCGATGGCCCAGGCGCGCAAGAACCTCGTGAATGTGAGTCTGCGCAATGACACGCTGCACTACGCGGTCAACGGTACGCATGGGGCCACGCGCGTGTTCATGCTGCCGGCTTCGGAGGGCACCGGCGTAATCGCCGGCGGCGGCATGCGCGCGGTGCTCGAGTGCGCCGGCGTGCGCAACGTGCTGGCCAAGAGCTACGGTTCGCGCAATCCGATCAATGTCGTGCGCGCCACGGTCAATGCGCTTGCCAGTGTGCGCTCGCCCGAGGAGATCGCGGCCAAGCGCGGCAAGAGCCTTGAAGACATACTCGGGGCCGGCTGATGAGTCCGGCGGCGAACAAAAGCGCGACCATCACGGTCACACTCCTGGGCAGCGTGCACGGCCAGCTCAAGCACATCGCCGCCTCGGCGCGCGGCCTGGGGCTGCGGCGCAGGCATCAGAGCGTGCAGGTGGCCGATACGCCCGCAAATCGCGGGATGATCCGCACGGCGGGGCACCTGCTGAAAGTGGAGTCGAACTAAAGATGGCCGAAATGCGGTTGAACAGTATCAAGCCCGGGCCCGGTTCGCGCCGACCCAGGCTGCGCGTCGGTCGCGGCGCCTCGGCAGGGCAGGGCAAGACCTGCGGCCGCGGTGTCAAGGGTCAGCGTGCGCGCAAGGGCGGCTACCACAAGGTTGGCTTCGAGGGCGGCCAGATGCCATTGCAGCGCCGTCTGCCGAAGTTTGGCTTCCGCTCGGCGATGAAAGCGCAGCGCGCCGAGGTTCGTTTGCACGAGCTCGCCCTGGTGGAGGCGCCGATCATCGATCTGGCGGCGCTCAAGGGCGCCGGTATCGTGCCGGCCATGGCCGAGCGGGCCAAGGTCATCGCCTCCGGCGAGCTCAAGAAGGCCGTAACGCTCAAGGGCGTCGGCGTCACCAAGGGCGCGCGCGCTGCCATCGCCGCCGCCGGTGGCAGGATCGAGGACTGAAGTGGCCAATTACGCGCTGACCAATCCGGCCGCAACGCTGGCGCAGGCCGGGCGCCTCGGCGAGATTCGCAGCCGCCTGGTATTCCTGATCCTGGCGCTGGTGGTCTATCGCACCGGTACCTTCATCCCGGTGCCGGGCATCAATCCGGATGCGGTGGCGCGCTACTTCAACGATCAGTCCAACAC
>JBEKWD010000336.1:0-3662 GCA_049513435.1 Steroidobacteraceae bacterium
ATCGCCAGATTGTTCGATTCGGTCGCACCGGAGGTCCAGATCAGCTGGGCGGCAGCCGCGCCGATCAACGCCGCGGCCTGCGCGCGCGCCTGCTCCACACGAGCGTGCGCGAGGCGCCCGTAGTAGTGCCGCGATGCCGGATTGCCAAACAGCGCCGCGTGCGTGAGGCACTCACCGATCGCGGCTGCAACGCGCGGGTCGACCGGCGCGCTGGCGGCGTAATCCAGGTACGCCGGAGCGCGCGCAGCGCTCGCGGCGGCCGGGGCGGCGCTGCCATGCGCTGGCCTCACGCGCCCTCCCCGGCACGACGTCGCCGCTGCTGCACGGCCGTGAGTATGCCGCGCAATATATTGACCTCGTTGGCATCGGGCTCGGCGCGCTGCACGAACCTGCGGATGCGGTTCATCAGATGCGTGCCGCGTTCGGTGCGATCGCGAAAATCGATCTGCTCGAGCACCGTGGCCAGATGCTCGTAGAGCCGCTCGAGCTCCCCGGGCTCGGCCAGCGGTGCGGCGCGCGGCTCGTACGTGCCCAAAGCGGCGCTGCGCGCGCGCAGGATTTCATAGCTCACGATCTGCACCGCCATGGCCAGGTTCAACGAGGCGTAGGCGGGATTGGCCGGAATGCGCAACAGCGCGTGCGCGCAATTGAGCTCCTCGTTGCTCAGGCCGGTGCGCTCGGGACCGAACACCACCGCCACCGGCTGATGCGCCGACTCGGTAACGAGGCGCTCGATGGCCGCACGCACATCGAGTACGCGAAAATACTGATCACGCTCGCGTGAGGTCGTGGCGAGCACAAAGCCGCAGCCACTCAGGGCGCAGCGCAGATCGGTCTCGACACGCGCCGCTTCAAGCACATCAATGGCGCCCGACGCGCGCGCGCTCGCTTCCGGGTGTGGAAACAGGCGTGGCCGCACCAGCACGAGCTCATCGAGCGCCATGTTCTTGAGCGCTCGCGCCGCCGCGCCGATGTTGCCCGGGTGCGAGGTGGCCACCAGCACGATGCGAATTGAGTGCGACACGACCTGTTATCCTAATCGTTTATCACGCTCCAGGCGCCCAAGTCACGCTGCCATGCATCCCCTGCTCAACATTGCAGTGCGGGCCGCCCGCCGCGCCGGTGAGGTCATCGTGCGCAGTCTGGTGCGACTCGAGAGCCTGGAGATCACCTCCAAGGGCCGCAACGACTACGTCAGCGAGATCGACCGTAGCGCTGAGCGCGAAATCATCGATATCGTGCGCAAGCACTATCCCGAGCACGCCATCCTCGCCGAGGAGAGCGGCCGCAGCGGCGTGCACGACACCGTCTGGATCATCGATCCGCTGGACGGTACCACTAATTTCCTGCACGGCTTTCCGGTGTTCGCGGTCTCGATCGCGGTCGAGCAACGCGGCCGGCTGGAGATCGGTGTGGTCTACGACCCGATGCGCCAGGAGGTATTCACCGCGGCGCGCGGCGCGGGTGCGCATCTGGAGAATCATCGCATGCGCGTGAGCAAGCAGCGCACGCTCGAGGGCGCGCTGCTGGCGACCGGTTTTCCGTATCGGCAGGATGAGCCTTACGCAGACAACTACTTCGCGATGCTGCGCACCCTGTCGGCGCAGGCCGCGGGCATCAGGCGCCCGGGATCAGCCGCACTTGATCTGGCCTACGTCGCCGCCGGTCGCGTCGACGGCTTCTGGGAGCTGGGTCTGAAGCCCTGGGACACGGCCGCGGGCACGCTGCTGATTCAGGAAGCCGGCGGTCGCGTGGGGACCCTGGACGGTGCTGTGTATCAGCTTGGGGCAAACATCGTTGCCGGTGCGCCAAAAGTGTACGAGGCGCTCATTCTGGCGCTGGCCCCGCACGTACCGGCGGCGCTGCGCGGCGTGTGAGTGTAGAGTGCCTCCGCAGAAGCCCTGCGACAGGAACTGTGCATGAGCAACAACGGACTGTTCGTCACCAAACCGATCCGGGAGTATCAGCAGGAGGCCGAGGGCAAACAGCTCATCAGGGCGCTGGGCATCCCGGCGCTGATTGCGTTCGGCATCGGCGGCATCATCGGCACCGGCATCTTCGTGCTCACGGGCCTGGCGGCCGCACAACATGCCGGCCCAGCCATCGTGATCTCGTTCATCATCGCCGGTATCGGCTGCATGTTCGCGGGACTGTGCTATTCGGAATTCGCCGGCATGGTGCCCGTGGCCGGCAGTGCCTACGCTTACAGCTACGCGACGCTCGGTGAGTTCGTTGCTTGGTTCGTCGGCTGGAACCTAGTGCTCGAATACATGATGGCCTGCTCGACCGTCGCGGTGGGCTGGAGCCGCTATGCGGTCAACCTGCTCGACTACTTTGGCATCAATTTTATCCCTAGCTGGCTGAGTTCAGCGCCCTTTGAAGCCGCTGCGACCGGCTTCCAGGTGCATCGCACCGGCGCCATGGTGAATTTGCCGGCCGTCTTTATCATCGGCCTCGCCACGGCGCTGTGCTACAAAGGCATTCGCGAGTCCGCCGTCGTCAACATCATCATCGTGGCAATCAAAGTCTCGATCGTGCTGGCGGTGATCGTATTTGGCGCCTACTACGTCAATCCAGCCAATTGGGTGCCCTACATCCCGAAGAATACCGGCGTGTTCGGCGAGTTTGGCTGGAGCGGTATATTCCAGGCGAGCGCCATCATATTTTTTGCCTATATCGGCTTCGATGGCGTCTCCACCGTGGTGCAGGAGGCAAAAGACCCCGCGCGCGGCATTCCGATCGGCATGCTCGGCAGCCTCGGGATCTGCACGGTGCTCTACATCCTGATGTCGGCTGTATTGACCGGACTGGTGCCCTATGTGCAGCTCAACGACGCCGCGCCGGTACCGGTCGCGCTCGAAGCGCATCCGCAGCTCACGTGGCTGCGCATCTGGGTCGACTGGGGCGCGCTGGCCGGACTGACCTCGGTCATCATCACGATGATCATTCCACAGGCGCGCATCTGGCTGACGATGTCGCGCGATGGCCTGCTGCCGAAAGTCTTCGGCAAAGTGCATGGGCGCTGTCACACGCCTCATATTTCCACCGTCATCGCCGGGATTATGGCTGCGACCTTCGGCGGCTTACTGCCCATCGGCATCCTCGGCGAGCTGGTGTCGATCGGCACACTGATCGCCTTCATCGTCGTGTGCATCGGCGTGCTGGTGCTGCGCTATACCCGACCAGACCTGCCGCGACCCTTTAAGGTACGCGCGGTCTGGTTCACCGCCAGCATGGGCGTCATATTCTGCGCCGCCATGGCGTACTCGCTGCCGGCGGCGACCTGGTGGCGACTGTTACTGTGGAGCCTGATCGGCTTCGCGCTGTACTTCGCCTATGGCCACGGGCATAGCCGCCTGCGCCGGGACAACGCCGCCGAATTCGCGCAGGCCGCGAGCGTTCAGCATCAAACTCAACGTCAGCCCGGTACGCTCTAAAGCCGTCATCGCCGGCGCATGTTGAGCAGCTCGACCGCGAACGCAAAGCCGATGGCGAAATATAAGTAGCCTTTGGGCAGCTCGAACCCGACAGCCTGCCCGATCAGTGACGCACCGATCAGCCCCAGAGAGGCGAGCGC
The DNA here is from genome assembly GCA_049513435.1 of Steroidobacteraceae bacterium. Classification (GTDB taxonomy): domain Bacteria; phylum Pseudomonadota; class Gammaproteobacteria; order Steroidobacterales; family Steroidobacteraceae; genus FEN-1191. Next base: position 3,578 of record JBEKWD010000336.1, read on the forward strand.
CAGCGTCTTGATGCTCGGGTAGCGGCCGATCAGGGCGGCAACCGGACCGGACGCCCAGAGCATCGCCAGCATGGCGATCACGATT
>JBEKWD010000337.1:0-3662 GCA_049513435.1 Steroidobacteraceae bacterium
GCGTGAGATCCTCGATCTGCACGTCGAGCCGCACACGCTGGGAAACCAGCGTGAGTTGCTGGTTCTCCAGTACCTGCTTGACTACGGGGCGCAGCCGGAATTCCGAGACCTCCAGACCGGTGCTGTTGCTTTGCCAGGCGCTGAAGCCGAGTAGATTCTCGATCAGGCGCTGCAACTTGATCCCGTTCTCGCGCAGAATCGAGTTGACTTCGCGCTGGCCCGTGTTCAGCTCACCGACCGTGCCATCCATGAGCAGTTCCGTGCCCTCGCGAATGTTCGCCAGCGGGGTCTTTAGCTCGTGCGACATGTGCCGCAGGAAGCGATTGCGCTCCTGCGCGAGTTCGAGCAGCCGCAGACGCAGCCACTCGAGTTGCGTGCCGAGACGTTCAAGATCCACCGGACCGCGCACGGCGATCGGATGAGCGAAGTTACTGCGCCCGAGCTCGCCGATGGCCCGATCTATTTGGCGCAATGGTCGACTCAGTCGCAGCGCGAACAGCAGCACCGCGATCAGCACCAGCGGCAACAGCAGCGCGGATTCGAGGAACAGTTCGCGTCTGGCCTTATCGGACTGCCCCTGCAACGCGCGCAGGTCGGTGTCGATCTGCTGGTTGCTCAAGCCGGCGGCGGCCGAGGCCAGATCGCCAAGCGCGACAAAGGCCGCGCTGAGCGATTCAGATTCAGTCTGCGGCATGTTGCTGTTGAGGACCAGATTGCGGACCCGGGCCTGCTGATCGCTCAGTCGCAACAGTTGCGCATGCGCTTCGGCGGCGCGCAGTTGCCCGAGCAGAGCCAGTACCGTGGCGCTGAGCTGTTCATCGTGCTGTCGAAACGCGGCTAAAACAGTCGCATCGCCGAGCACCTGATAGAGCCGTGCCGAGCGCTCGAGCAGCGCGATTTGCGCGTACAGATCCCGTGACAGACGCGTGGTCTGCACGCTGTCGATGACCAGCCGCTGACTGCTGTCGGTGAGTCGACGCATCTCCACCGTGGCATTGAGTATCGCGAACAGCAGCGGGCCGGCCAGGACGCTCAAGCCCAGCAGCAGAAAGCCATTCAGCGATTTGGGCAGCAGCCACCGCATCGAAGCATTGTAAGCCACGACGCTGCCCCCTGCTGTGCGAGCAATGTCACGGATCCACTACCACGGATCGCGCTGCAGCTTCTCCTCCCAGCGCAGCGAGTTCGCCACGATCGTATCGAGGTCATCGAGCCGGGGTATCCAGCCGAGCAAAGAGCGCACGCGCTCGGCGCGCGCGACCAGCACCGGCGGATCGCCCTCGCGACGCGGCTCCTCGCGGATCTGCAGTGCCTTGCCGGCGACGCGCTGTACGCTCGCGAGCACCTCGCGCACGCTATAACCGTGGCCATAACCGCAGTTGCAGACGGCAGTAGCGCTGCCGGCGCGCAAATAATCGAGCGCATCGACGTGGGCGCGCGCGAGGTCTTCGACGTGAATGTAATCGCGCACGCCGGTGCCGTCGGGTGTGTCGTAATCGGTGCCATAGATTGATACGTGCGAGCGCTTGCCCACGATGGCCTCGCAGGCGACTTTGATCAGCAGGGTCGCCTTACGTGTGGCCTGACCGATCCGGGCCTGCGTATCCGAGCCGGCGACGTTGAAATATCGCAGGCTCACGTAGCGGAAATCGCTGACGGCGGCCAGGTCGCGCAGGATCCATTCCGACATCAGTTTGGACGTGCCGTAAGGATTGATCGGGGCGAGCGCCATGTCCTCGCTGGCGATACCGCCCGCGGGCATGCCATAGACTGCGGCAGTGGATGAGAACACGAATTGCCGCACGCCCTGTTGCATGCAGACCTCGAGCAACGCGCGCGCCTCACAGGTGTTGTTACCGTAGTACTTGAGCGGATCGCGCACCGATTCGGGTACGATCGTGTTGGCGGCAAAATGCATGACGGTGTCGATTTCATACTCGCGCATGGTGCGTTCGACCAATTGACGGTCGCCGACCTGACCGACGATCAAAGGTGCATCGCGTACCGCCTGACGAAAGCCGGTGTAGAGGTTGTCGAGCGCCACGACGCGTTCGCCACGTGCCTGCAATTGCAATAACACATGACTGCCAATGTAGCCGGCTCCCCCAGTGACCAGAATGCCTTTCTGCGCCATTGTGCTCGGATCCTCAATACGGTAGGAAGTGGTTGCAAATGATACCTGCAAAGACGCGCGACGCGTGTCACCGATGAGCGCGCGCGCAACTGGCGCCCAGGGCAACGCAGGACCGGCACCCTTCGCCGGCCTGACGCCCGATGTGGTCATCGATGCGGCTGAGGCTTTGGGACTTCAGACCGATGGCCGGCAATTCGCGCTCAACAGCTATGAGAATCGCGTCTATCGGGTCGGTCGCACCGATGAGGCGCCCGTGATCATCAAGTTCTATCGGGCCGGACGCTGGTCCGATCAGCAGATCCTGGAAGAGCATGAATTCGCTCTCGAGCTCGCGCAGCAGGAGATTCCGGTGGCCGCGCCGCTCGTGCTCAGTGGCGCTACGCTGCATCGGCACGCCGACTTTCGCCTGGCCGTGTTCCCGCTCTGCGCCGGCACGGCTCCGGAGCTCGATCACGCTGGAGCGCGCGAACTGCTGGGGCGCACTTTGGCGCGCATCCACGCGGTCGGCGCGCGTCGGGCGTTTCAATTCCGATTGTCGCTGGACCGCGAGCAAAGGGGCGCACGCGCGCGCAAGGCCCTGTTGCGCTCGCAATTCCTACCCGAGCACATGCAGGAGCGCTACGCGATCGTCAGCGCGGCTTTGCTGGAGGGCATCGAGGCTGCCTTTGCCGAGGCGGCTCCCGTGACCGGCATCCGCCTGCATGGGGACTGTCATCTCGGCAATATTCTGTGGCAGGCACGCGGTCCGCTGCTGGTTGATCTGGACGACTGCCTCAATGGGCCGCGCATCCAGGACCTGTGGATGTTTCTGTCAGGCAATGCGGACGAGCAGCGCCATCAATGGAGCGAGATCGTGGAAGGCTACCAGCAATTCGGTGCGCTCGAGGCGCGGGAGCTGCGCCTCATTGAGCCACTACGCGCTGCACGCATGCTCAATCACGCGGCCTGGATCGCGGAGCGCTGGCAGGATCCGGCCTTTCCGCGCGCCTTCCCTTGGGCGGCACAGGCTCGCTTCTGGGAAGGCTACGTCGGGGATCTGATGCAGCAGCGCGAACTGCTGGAAGACCCACCGTACCTATCGGGGCCGCCGAGCGAGTTATGATAATGTCCGCGCGCATGATCGAATTTGATACTCGCGCAAGAGCTGTAATGTTGAACCGCTCGATGGCACTGCCGCTGCTGCTGCTGACGTTGGCGCTATTGTGCGCTTGCGGCCCCTCGGGCAAGCGTGCCGCGGCCCAGCGCCGCTCGGACGCGCAACAGCAGGCGAGCGCCGGCGCTCGGGCGAATGCAGCGCCGGAACTCGATCCGAACATGGTTGCAGGCGTGAGCCAGGCCGGATCCGAGCCGCCGATTGGGCTGAAATTCCTGATCACCGAGCGGCCCCAGGTTGGCTTGCCGCTGCAGATCGAATTGGCACTGATTCCGAGCCCCGACTCGGCGATCAGCCACATTCACGGCTCGCTGCAAACCGGTGAGGGTCTGCAATTGCAGTCAGCGCGCACGTTTGAGATCAACGAGCCGCAGG
>JBEKWD010000338.1:0-3656 GCA_049513435.1 Steroidobacteraceae bacterium
CGGCATCGCGAATCGGGCGGCCCACGACGATGTAGTCTGCCCCCAGCTCGAACGCCTGCGCCACCGACACGACACGCTTCTGATCATCGAGCGGCCGGTTATCCACGGGCCGCACCCCAGGGGTGACCACGAGCAGGCGCCGATCGAGCAGCGCGCGCAGGCGCGGCAGCTCGAGCGCCGAGGATACGACGCCGTCGCAGCCCGCTGCGAGCGCGCGCCGTGCGCGCGAGATCACCAGCTCCTCGACGTCGCACTCGAAGCCCATGTCGGTGAGATCGCCGCGATCGAGGCTCGTGAGCACGGTGACGGCCAGGACTTTGACATCGCCCTTGGCGCGCGCAGCCGCTTCCATGATTGCCTGATTGCCGTGCACAGTCGTGAAGCTCACGCCGCGATCGCGCAGTGCGCGCACGGCCGCGCCAACCGTGACCGGAATATCGAAGAATTTCAGGTCGACGAATATGCGCTTGTCGCGCGCCACCAGCCAATCCAGCAGCTCGAACAGGTGCCCGCCCATGCACAGCTCCAGTCCGAGCTTGTAGAACTGCACCGAGTCCCCCAGTCGCTCGATAAGCGCGCGGGCGGCGGCCGCATCGGCCAGATCGAGTGCGAAGATCAGTCGTTCGCGTGTGGGTATCGACGGCGCGGCGAATGCGGCCGGAACGCTCATGTGCGCTCGTTCGGATCGAACAGGCGCCTGTGCTCGAGAATGGCGTAGCGATCGGTCATGCCGGCGATGTAGTCTGCCACAGTGCGCGCGCGCCCGTCGATGCCATCGCGCGCTTCAAGGCGCATCGCGCCGTCGCGATACTCCGCCGGCAAGAGCTTGATCTCGCGCAAGAAGGCCGCGAACAATTCGGTCACGACGCGCTTGGCCTTGGTGGTCATACGCAGCACACGCTGATGCCGATAGAGCTGCTCGCGCAGGAACCCCTTGAGCTCCAGGTGCTGGGATTGCATGGCCGCGCTCATGCTGATCAAGGGCTGCGGATGAGCACGCACATCGTCGATATGCGCCGGCGCGGCCGCGCGCACGCGCTGCAGGCTCTCCTCGATCACATCGATGACCAACGCGTTGGTGACGCGGCGCACGGTCTCAAAGACGCGCCGCCGGCCCTGCAGCTGCGGATACAAGCGCTGCACCTCCTCGTACTGGCGCGCGATCAGAGGCACCGCGCAGGTTTCCTCCAGCGTGATCAGGCCGGCACGGATGCCATCATCGACATCGTGGTTGTTGTAGGCGACCTCGTCGGCAAGATTAGCCAGTTGCGCTTCGAGCCCGGGCTGGCGGCGCTGCAGGAAGCGCTCGCCGATGTCCCCGAGCGCACGCGCTTTGCTTGCGGCGCAATGCTTGAGGATGCCCTCGCGGCACTCGAAGGTGAGATTCAGTCCCGGGAACGATGCATAGTGCTCCTCGAGCTCATCGACCGTACGCAATGACTGCAGGTTGTGCTCGAAGCCGCCATAGTCGTGCATGCAGTCATTGAGCGCATCCTGCCCGGCGTGACCGAAGGGCGTGTGGCCCAGATCGTGCGCCAGCGCTATGGCCTCGGTCAGTGTCTCATTGAGCGACAGCGCGCGCGCAATCGTACGCGCGATCTGTGCGACCTCGATCGAATGCGTCACGCGGGTGCGGTATAGATCGCCCTCGTGATTCACGAACACCTGCGTCTTGTAGGTCAGGCGGCGGAAGGCGCTCGAATGAATGATGCGATCCCGGTCGCGCTGGAACTCGCTGCGATACTGCGGTGGTGGCTCGGGGTAGCGGCGGCCGCGGGAAAGCTCATCGTGGGCGGCGTAGGGCGCAAGCTCGGTCATGGACGCATCATGCGGTCGCCCCGAAGCGCGCCGCCAGCGTCTCACGCAACGCATTGTCGGAGTAATCGGCGCTCAGCTCGGCCGCGCCCAGTCCCTTGAGCAGGACCAGGCGCACGCGGCCGGCTTTGACCTTCTTGTCGATGCGCATGAAATCCAGCGCGCGCTCAGCGCCGATTGGCGGCGCATCGACCGGCAGGCCGGCGCGCTGCAACAGCGCCACGAGCCTATCGAAGACGGCCGGCTCGAGCTGCCCCATGCGGCGCGACAGATCCGCCGCGAGCACCAGGCCCACGCCCACGGCCTCCCCATGCAGCCATTCGACGTAGCCCGTGGCCGCCTCGATCGCGTGCCCGAAGGTGTGCCCCAGGTTTAACAGCGCGCGCTCGCCCTGCTCGCGCTCATCGCGAGCCACGATCTGCGCCTTGATCTGGCAGGAGCGGTAGATCGCATGCTCGAGCGCGCCGTGCTCGCGCTCCAGCAGTTGCCCGATATGGGCTTCAAGCCAATCAAAGAATGCGGCATCGCGGATCAGAGCGTATTTGATCACTTCAGCCAATCCGGCGCGCAATTCACGCGCCGGCAGGCTCGAGAGCAATTCCGTGTCCGAGATGACTGCGACCGGCTGATGAAACGCGCCGATCAGGTTCTTGCCGCCCGCGTGGTTGACCGCGGTCTTGCCGCCGATCGATGAGTCGACCTGCGCCAGCAATGTGCTCGGCACCTGAACGTAGGCGACGCCGCGCTGATAGCAGGCGGCAACGAACCCGGCCAGATCGCCCACCACGCCGCCGCCCAGCGCCACGACCGTGGCGTCGCGTCCCAGACGATTGGCGACCATGACGTCCAGCACACGGCTCGCGTACTCGAGTGTCTTGTACTGCTCCCCGTCGGGCAGGATCACTTCGACGCATCGACGCTCCCCGAGACTGTGCTTGAGTCGCGCCAGATACAGCGGTGCGACGATCGCATTGCTCACGAACAACAGGTCGCGCCCCGGTATGCGAGCGCTGATGTGCTGCGGGGAGCGCAGGAGCTGCGCACCGATCAGGATCGGGTAGGAGCGCTCGCCCAAGCCCACGGTCAGTGTTTGCATGGCTAGCCTCGAGCGCTCGTGGCGCTCGCGCGGCGCTGCGCATCGCGATAAGCGCGCACAATCGCTTTGGCCACTTCCTGCGCGCGCTCGTGATTGGTCGATATCGTGAAGTCGGCGATCTCGCGGTAGAACGGCTCGCGCAGCTGCAACAGCTCGCCGAGTCGCTGCTCCGGATCGGCGCCGTAGAGCATCGGACGGTGCCGCGTGCGCCCGGCACGTAGCGCCTGCTGATGCACGGCGGTTTCAAGATAGACCACCCAGCCACGCTGGCTCAGGTCGCGGCGCGTTTCCGGATGCACGATCGCCCCGCCGCCCGTGGCCAGCACGATGCGCTCGAGCGCGCTGAGCTCGGCGACCACCTCGCGTTCACGTACCCGGAACCCGGCCTCGCCCTCGCGTTCGAATATCAGCGAGATATCAGCCCCGGTGCGCTGCTCGATCTCATGGTCGGTGTCGCGGAAAGGATAATCCAGCAGCCGCGCCAGGCATTTGCCGACCGCCGTCTTGCCCGAGCCCATCGGGCCGATGAGAAAGATATTCTGCTTGCCGATCAAGCGGCCATGATAATCGCCCGCGCGCGCCCACGGTCAGCTCATTGCCAGCAGGTCGGCATCGTCGTGGCGCTTTGCAGGCCCGTGTTCGTCACTGAAAAAAACAGGCAGGTCGTATCCCGCAGCTGATCGGCGGTGATGGGTACAGCCGTGATCGTATAGGTCGGCAACACGGGAGGCGCGGCGGCCGTTAC
>JBEKWD010000339.1:0-3656 GCA_049513435.1 Steroidobacteraceae bacterium
ACTGGACCCAAACCCTGCTTAGCGCCAATCGTGATGATGGTAGTAACCGCCACCGCCACCATGCCACCCTCCACCCCCTGGACCTATGAAGCCGATACATCCGCTCAGAAAACTACTGAGGATAAAGACGGCAAACACGCATGTACGCATCACCAGACTCCTCGATATTGCTGCGCACCTCTCAGTTGAGGGATGCATTGCTCAACACTCGCACACCACACGAATTGCGTCCTGGCCCGTTGGCCTGGACCCTTAAAGATTCGACGGGTGCGCATAATCCCATTCAAGAAAGCGGATCGTCTGCGCGTCGGTGCGCTCCGGCATACAGCATCGGGTAGAGGCGATCTTGTCGCCGCGCGTCTCGCGAATTTCCCAAAGAATAATACGCTCGACCCCGGCTTTCTGGATTGTGGCGCTGCGCGCTTCAAAGCGCGTGACCAGAACGTTGCCAGAAACATAGGTATTGAGCACCGTCACGCGACGACTTTTGTCCGCCACGTAGCGCTCTAGATCCTTCTGGATGGCAGCCCTGCCGACGCAAGGGGCCTTCGTGCAGTGACCACTTTCCGAATCGATCACCGCATCTTCGGTATATAGGTCCAGCGCTGCCGTCACATCGCCTCGCGCGAGCGCGTCCAACAGTTGCTGCTGTACGGCCACGGGATCGGCGTGCGCAGGAGCAACCGCGGCGGCACCCAGAAGCAGCGCGGCGGCAAAATTCCTGACGGCGAAAATCTTAAGCATGACGTGCCTCTCCATTGCCTGCCAAAAGGATTAGCGGCCATTGTTAGTGTTCGACCTTGCGACGTCTGTCCGCTATCGCACATAAATGGCAGAGGAGATGTCGCCACCGGCAGACTGCGCGGGAAGGAAGTAGAATCCGTGCAGAATCGCTGTCGACAACGGGATAGCTAATATGCGCCACACCGGTCGGCGTCTGAAAGCTTGAGCACGCCCCTAGGTCAGGGATGACAGCAAACCCGCCTCGTACGAGACATCAAACGCGCCTGTCGCGCCCCGGTATCTTCGTGGCCGTCGCGGCGCTCTGCCTCGTGGCCCCGTGTCACGCGGAGGGCGTGCTCGATCCACAAGGGCCGATCGCATCGGCCGAACGGCTGATTCTGCTCAATGCCACGGCCATCATGCTGGTGGTCGTACTGCCGGTGATCGTGCTCACACTGGCCTTCGCCTGGCGCTATCGAGCCTCTAACCGGCGAGCTGCTTATCGACCTGACTGGTCCTATTCCGGCTACATCGAGCTCGTGACCTGGTCGATCCCGACGATGGTGGTACTGCTGCTGGCGGCGGTTGCATGGATCGGATCCCATCAGCTCGATCCGGCCCTCTCGCTGCAGTCCGGCGTAAAACCGATTCGCATTGAAGTCGTATCGCTCGATTGGAAGTGGCTGTTCATTTATCCGGACCAGCAGGTTGCAGCCGTCAACCAGTTAGAGATTCCAACCGGCGTACCGGTGGAGTTCGTGCTGACCTCAGCCACCGTCATGAACTCCTTCTTCGTGCCGCAGCTCGGCAGCCAGATCTACACGATGCCCGGCATGACCACGCGGCTGAACCTGCTGGCCGAACGCGCCGGCGACTACCCGGGTCTGTCCGCAAATTTCAGCGGCGATGGCTTCTCTGACATGCGCTTCCTGGTGCACGCCGTGCCTGCTGCTGAGTTTAAAAGCTGGCTCGAGCACGCGCGCGCGGCAGGTGCAACGCTGGACGCCGATTCTTACGCGCAGCTCGAACGGCCCGGCGTCAACACTAGCCAGACCTACAGCGGCGTGGCTCCGCACCTGTTTGAACGCATCGTGCAGCCAACCGCTGCGCGCGGCGCGGAGCAGTAGATGCTCGGTAAGCTCAGCTGGGCCGCCATTCCCTTCGATCAGCCGATACCAATGGCGGCCTGTCTGTTCATTGTTGTCGGCGTGCTTGGCGTTCTGGGCTTGGTCACTGCTAAGGGCTGGTGGCCCTATCTGTGGCGTGAGTGGATAACGAGCGTGGATCACAAACGCATCGGCGTGATGTACGTGCTGCTGGGGCTCGTGATGCTGCTGCGCGGCTTCATCGATGCCATCATGATGCGCACGCAGCTGGCAATCGCCGCGGGCGGCGCCCAGGGTTACCTGCCTCCCGAGCACTACGACCAGATATTCTCCGCCCACGGCACGATCATGATCTTTTTCATGGCGATGCCGTTCGTGGTCGGGCTCATGAATTTCGTCGTGCCGCTGCAGCTGGGCGTGCGCGACGTGGCCTTCCCGGTGCTCAACGCAGTGAGCTTCTGGCTCACCGCCTCGGGTGCTCTGCTGGTGAATACCTCGCTGGTGGTGGGTGAGTTCGCGCGCACCGGCTGGCTCGCCTACCCGCCGCTCTCCGAGCTGCAGTTCTCGCCCGGCGTAGGGGTGGACTACTATTTATGGGCGCTGCAGATCTCCGGTATTGGGTCGCTCCTTGCCGGCATCAACATGGTCACGACCATACTGAAGCTGCGCGCCCCGGGAATGACCTACATGCGTATGCCGGTGTTCTGCTGGACCGCACTGTGCTCCAGTATGCTGATCGTGGCCGCTTTCCCGGTTCTGACTGCGACCTTCGGCATGCTGCTGCTGGACCGCTACGCTGGTATGCACTTCTTCACCAACGACGGCGGCGGCAATTTCATGATGTATGTCAATCTGATCTGGATCTGGGGTCACCCCGAGGTCTATATCCTGGTGCTCCCAGCATTCGGCGTCTTCTCCGAGGTCATCGCCACCTTCTCGGGCAAGGCCTTGTTCGGCTATCGCTCCATGGTGATGGCAACGCTGGCGATCTGCGTGCTGTCCTTCATGGTCTGGCTGCATCACTTCTTCACCATGGGCGCCGGCGCGAACGTCAATGCGGTCTTCGGCATCATGTCGATGGTCATCGCCATCCCCACGGGGGTGAAGCTTTTTAACTGGCTATTCACTCTTTTCCGCGGCCGCATCCGCTTTGAAGTACCGGTGCTCTGGGCCATCGGGTTCATGGTGACCTTCGCCATCGGTGGCATGACCGGCGTGCTGCAAGCCGTGCCGCCGGCCGACTTCGTGCTGCACAACAGTCTGTTTCTGGTCGCTCATTTTCACAATGTGATCATCGGCGCCGTGCTCTTCGGCGCCATGGCGGGCTATTACTATTGGTTTCCGAAGGCGTTCGGGTTCACGCTGGATAAGCGCCTGGGCGCGGTGAGCTTCTGGTGCTGGCTGATCGGCTTCTATCTGGCCTTCATGCCCCTGTATGCACTGGGTCTGCTCGGTATGACACGGCGTATGCAGCACTACGCCGACATGAGATGGCAACCCTATCTGATCGTCGCGGAAGTCGGCGCAGTTGTCATCTTCGGGGGCATTATTGCGACGGTCGCGCAGCTCGTCGTGAGTATCCGCACGCGTGAGGCGCATCGTGACCTAACCGGCGACCCTTGGGATGGCAGAACCCTGGAATGGTCCACCAGCTCCCCGCCACCGCCCTACAACTTCGCCGTTTTGCCCAAGGTCGACTCGCTCGATGCCTTCTGGGCAATGAAACAGCGCGGACCTACCGCTGTACCAGAGCAGTACGAGCCGATTGAGGTTCCCAGGAACAGTGCCAACGGCTTTGTAACGGCATTTTTCGCCGTGATCACCGGT
>JBEKWD010000340.1:0-3650 GCA_049513435.1 Steroidobacteraceae bacterium
AGCCGTAGCCGAACTCGGTGTTGTCCCCGCTCGCCGTGTTCGGGCCGGTATAGCCTGGCATCAGATTGGCGCCGTTGAGGAAATTGCCGAACTCATCGATGCCCAGTCCGATATAGCCGCCCGCCAGACCGTCGTAGGGATTGTTCGAATTCGAGCAGGTGTAACCCAGGCTACCGCCCCAGGCGCCCAAACCGTCCCAGTGCGTCGAGCCGGTCGGGTTATTGGTGGGAAACTGCGTCGCATCGATCAGATAGAAACTGATGCCGTCTGCACCGTCGCCGCCGGCACCGCCGCTATCGCCGCGGTAGGTCACGGTTTTGAAGCTGATCTGCACGCCCTGGCCGGCATTGAAGGGCGTGGCCGAGACGATGGCGCCGTGCTCGGCATGGCCGTACGGGTAGCCATTGGTGAAGCGCAGCGCGCCCTCACCCACGGGATCGGGCACTGGCGTAATGGCGCCGTTCTGGCCGCCCACGAGTACCGGATCGTTGTCCTGCGCCTGCCCGTAATAGGAACTTGCGATGCTCGTGCAGGACGGAATGATTCCGGCGGTCACGCCGGTAGCGCCCGTGCCAGCACTCGTGCCCGCAGTCAGACACGCGCCCAGGAAGTAGTACCACGAGTTGGTCGTGGCCCCGGCGGTGAAGTCCTCGGTGTAGGTTGTCTGCGCCTGGGTGACCGCCGACGCAGCGGCGCCGAGCAGGGCCAGGAGCGCAGCGATGGGAGCTCTCGAATTCATCACAAACCTCCGACATTGCACACTGTGCAACTGATCGATACGGTGCTTTCAACCAGTGCCACGGTGGTCGAATTGAGGCCGAAGCTATAGGCGTCGACCTGGTAGACCTCGCCGCGGCCCGTGGCAACGGAGCCCAGATCGGTTATGTAGAAACGCGGCCGGGCGTAATAGGAATCGGTGACCGACGTATCGCTGACCGCTAAACCTGCGATGTTCATCTCAGGCGGCGTATAGGCCACGCCAATGTTCGTGCCGGAGCCCGGCCAGGCCGTGACGGGCGCGCCGCTGATGCTCGGCAGCGTGTTCAGACAGATCTGCGTGGTGCCCAGGTTCGCGTCCATGAGCGTAGTGCCGCAGGTCACGTCGGCCGAGGAGGCGATGCCGCTGGCGACCGCATAGGGCGCACTGCTCTCGTTGGCGAGCCACCATTCGCCGTATTCCTGCGTACTGACGGCGGCCTGCACGGCGCGATTCTTCTCGCGGATATTGCCCGCGATGCGCTCCTGCACGCCAAAGCTGCGAAAGATGCTCAGCGCCATGATGGTGACCACGAGCAGCAGCAGCAGGCTCGAGACCAGTACGAAGCCCTGTTGAGGGTGCGGAAAGAGATGTTGTGGCTGCTGCATGTTCAGATCCCGGTTTTATTCATGACGCTGACCACGCGCTGGAACACGATCGTGGGCTGTTCACCCGTGCCAGTGGTGCCGAATATCGGGTTGGTGAAGCTCAACGAGAGGCGCACCGAGATCACGCTGTTCCAGTCCGCGGCCGCCGTCACCTGGGCTGCATTCATGTAGGTGTCGACGTTGTTGCCGCTGCCGGTCGTATTGACCCCGTACAGCACGCTCAGGTTAGTGACGCCGCTGACCAGCGGATACTGCGTGCCGTTCAGCGTGCACACGAGCTGGCTGTTGACTACGCTGAAAGTGTTGACATAGGTGGCTACCGCACCGCTGGTATTGGATGTGCCGGTGCAATTGAGGATGCCATCGCCGCTGTTGGTGGCAAAACGCGAGGTGATCGTGTCGCCGGGCGGCGCAGCCGAGTAGGTGCCGGTCATCGGCTGCCCCGCCGTCATGCCCCCGCCTGCGAGCAGCACGGAGTTCGCCGTATTGAGCGTCGGACTGGGAAAATATCCGGCCAGCTGAACGACATCGCCCATCATCGTCATGCTGAGCCGCTCAGCGTCCTGCAACTGCGCGAGCAGGGCCTGGGTACCGAACGTGCGCCGGTTATCAAACACGACCGTCGACAGCCCGCCGAGCAGGAACAATCCGATCAGCAGTGCGACCAGCACTTCAACGATCGTGAAGCCCTGCTGCATGCGGGCAGCGCGTGTGTTGGCGTGCTTTGCCTTCATGCCTTTAGGGCTCCACGTACAACGTGTAGGTCGGCAACGCCATCACGTTGCCCTGTGACTGGGTATTGATGCCCGCGGTGCGCTCGGCCCAGCTCATTTGAATCGTGCAGTCAATCGGGTAGCCCGCTGTCGCCGGCGCGGCGCAAAACACCGTGCTGGTCACGTTCGGCAACAGCGTATTGATCGCGGTAACCCATTGGTGCAGGTCGTAGGCGGCCAATTGCTGCGGGGTGCAGGGCGCGTTGCCGCCGCCGAGCGCGCAGTTATAGACGTTGGTCAGCACAGCGTCGGTCGAGCCGGTGATATTGGTGAGTGAAGTCGTGATGGTCTGGTTGGCGGTTGCGGCTTGCGTCGACCAGTAGCCGCGGTTCGCGCGCATCGAGGCAGCCAGGCTCGAGGCCTCGAGCGCCGCGAGCGCGCGCAGCGCCGCGGTGCCGGTACTGGCATAGGCCAGAGCCTGGATCTTGGCGATACCGAGCATGCCCACGCCGATGATGATCAGCGCCACCAGCACCTCGACCAGCGTGAAGCCGCGCCAGGCTCGCGATTGTGCTCTCACAGGCAGGTACCTCCGTAGGGCAGCACCGTCATCATGCCGACGAGCGTCAGGGACAAGCAGCGCGTCGAGGAGCTGTTAATCGGTGAGGCATGCAGCGTGAGCAGGGCGCCGGCGGCCGGCAGGCCCACCGCGAAGCCTTCCCGATTGAACGTGATCCACTCGATGTTGTTACTGGCCGCGAACGTATCGGTGGCGCTGAAGGGCGCCTGCACCTTCAATAAGGTATCGCCGGCCCCCAGCTGGCCATTGCCATTGACGTCGGAGAACACGATCCAGCCGTTTTGCCAGGCGGAACTGGCCAGGCAGGTCGTGCTGTTCGAAGACACGCAGACCGAGACCGTCTGACCCTCTTTGATCGCCTCAAGGCGCGCGTACTGCAGATCACCGAGCAGTCCATTGACCTCGGCGCTGATGCGATTGCGGTTGGTCACGTACCGATACGAGGGCAGGCCCATCGCCATCAGCAGCGAGATCAGGGCAATCACGGTCAGCATTTCCACCAGCGTGACGCCGCGACTGGAACGAGCCTGAGACCGCTTATTCATGCAGCGTCACCATACGCAACCGAGCTTGCATGAATCTGGCGGGACGTCGCGGGCAGGCCGCCTGAACCCCCCGTCGCGCGTAAAATGCGACGCGCTTCACACTCATCAGGCCGCCTCTCATATCGGCCCGACGGCCGCGAAGCGCACGTGCATGCGCGCGCCGCGCCCGAGCGCGCCATGGCTGATGCTGAAGCTCGCGCCATGCACACGCGCAATCTCATCGACGATCGCAAGCCCCAGACCACACCCTATACCCGGGGATCCGGGGCGACGGTAAAAGCGCTCCCGCACGCGGGCTCGCTCGTTCTCCGGAATACCCGGACCATCATCCTCGACTTCCAGGTAGGGATGAGCATCCTCGATGCCGCTGCGCACCGTCACGTGGCCATCGCGCGGCGTGTACTTGAGCGCATTGTCGATCAGATTCTCGAGCAGATCCTCGAGCAG
>JBEKWD010000341.1:0-3646 GCA_049513435.1 Steroidobacteraceae bacterium
TCTCCTTCTGGTGATGCGCCAGCAGTCCGCTGGTGTTGATCACGTGATCGACCTGCTCATGCAAGGGCAGCGAGGCGATGGCGCCGCTCATGCTCTCGATCAACTGCAGGAAGGCACGCAGAGCGCTCGCGGCGCGCCCGAGCGCCGCGTCCGAGGCGTCGGCGGCTGCACGCCACAGGGAGCTCCCGGCGGCACGTGCGGCTTCACGGATGGTATCGACGGTGCGCGTGCCGATGCCGCGCGAGGGCAGATTGACCACGCGCTCGAAGGATGCGTCATCGTCGCGGTTCATGCACAAGCGCAGATACGCCAGTGCGTCCTTGATTTCCGCGCGCTCGAAGAAACGCAGGCCGCCATAGACGCGGTAGGGCACCCGCGCGCTGATCAGCGCCTCCTCGAACGTGCGTGACTGCGCGTTGGAGCGGTAGAGGATCGCGGCGTCGCGGCGCAGGCCGCCGCGCCGGGTCCATTCGAGAATGCGCGCGAGCACGAAATCGGCCTCGTCGCGCTCGTTGAATGCGGCGTAAAGGCGCACCGGCTCACCGCGCGCGCCGCTGGTCCAGAGTGTCTTGCCGAGGCGGCCGGAGTTGTTGGCGATCAGCGCATTGGCGGCCTCGAGTATCGAGCCGCTGGAGCGGTAATTCTGCTCGAGCCGACAGAGCTGCGCTTGCGGGAAGTCCTCGCGAAACTGGTGCAGGTTCTCGACCCGCGCGCCGCGCCAGCGATAGATCGACTGATCGTCATCGCCGACGACGAACGGCGCGCCTTGCGAGCCCACCAGCAGTCGGATCCAGGCGTACTGGATCGCGTTGGTGTCCTGGAACTCATCGACCAAGACGTGACGAAAGCGCGTGCGATAGTGTCGCAAGAGCTCCGGCTGATCGCGCCAGAGCTCATAGGCGCGCAACAGCAGTTCGGCGAAGTCGATGACACCGGTGCGCGCGCAGGTCTCTTCATACTGCGCATAGAGTTTCAGGAGCTGCGTTTCGGCTGCGTCCGCGCCGCTTCTGAGATGCTGCGGACGACGACCCTCATCCTTGTGCTTGTTGATGAAGTACTGGATGTCGCGCGGAATCCAGCGGCTCTCATCCAGATTGTGCGCCTTGAGGAGTTTTTTGATCACACGCAGCTGATCCTCGGCATCGAGAATCTGAAAGCTCTGCACCAGCCCGGCCTCGCGCCAATGCAGGCGCAGCAGCCGGTGTGCGATGCCGTGGAAGGTGCCGAGCCAGAGCGCGCCGCCCGGCACGCCGAGTAATTTCTCGACCCGAGCGCGCATTTCGGCGGCCGCCTTGTTGGTGAAGGTCACGGCGAGCACGCTGTAAGCCGAGGCATCACCGGTCTGGATCAGCCAGGCGATCCGATGCGTGAGCACGCGCGTTTTGCCGCTGCCCGCCCCGGCGAGCACCAGCACCGGGCCGACCGGCGCGGTCACTGCCGTGCGCTGCGCTTCGTTCAGCGGATTGAGGATTGGGGAGAGGTCCATGCGGGCCTTCCGATTCTAGCTCACCAACGGTTGCGCAGTTCCCGTAGTGCGAGAAACACCATGCGCGGCGTCGGTCTCGGAGCCGCAGCGCCATCGGCGCGCGACAGACGCTCGATGATTTCGGCAGATTCAAGGCGCAGGAACACGTTGATTTGTTTTTCCTCTCCCATGCTCAGAACCGGGGCCGTCGGGCCCGACAACGCATCGGCGCTCGCACCGACGCGCTGCGCGAGCTCGCTCGCGGCCTGGTTCGAGGGCTCGCGATCCAGGGTAAAGCCCAGGTTTCGCTGCAGATACTCGTGGCCGGGGAACACGCGTGTTGCATCCGGCAGCTTAGCCAGGCAGCCGGTAAAGCTCTCGTAGAGCAACGCCGGATCCCCGCCGTGGATGCAATTGCCGACCCCGGCATTGAATAACGTATCCCCCGAAAACAAGGCGGGAGCCGTTTGGCCGTGCGCCTCGGCGTACAGGCACAGATGCGCTCGCGTATGTCCCGGCGTATCCAGACATCGCAATCGCACCGTTTGACCCACGTGCACCTCATCGCCGCCTTTCATACCGACGTTGACACCGCCGATACGCTCGGCGGCGTCAACATGCGCGAGCACGGTGGCGCCGGTCTGCGCCACCAGCGCGGCATTGCCGCCGGTGTGATCGCGATGCTCATGCGTGTTGAAGATCTGCCTGATGCTCCAGTCAAGCTCCTGTGCGCGGCGCAGGCAGGCCTGCCAGTTCAGCGGATCGATCGCGAGCGCCTCGCGCGTGCGCTCGCAGGCGACCAGATAATGAAAATTGCGCCCATCGTTGTCGGCCCAGATGCGCTCGATCAGCATGGTGGAGGCGCTCCAGTGCCGCTCACAGCCGGCTCAGCGGCAGGTAGTGGTCCACCAGCAACGCCAGGAACAGCCACATCAGGTAGCTGATCGAAAATCGGAACATGCGCATCGGCAGTTCGTCGCGCCGAGCGAACTTGAGCGCGAACGCCAGCCATAGAAAGCGTGCGTTGAGCACCAATGCGATGCCCAGGTAGATGGGCCCGCTCATGCCGATCATGAATGGCAGCATCGTCGCTACGCACAGGATCAGCGTGTAGAGCAGCACATGCAGGCGCGTGAATTCCACGCCGTGCGTGACCGGCAGCATCGGAATATCGGCGCGCACGTAGTCGTGCCGGCGCGCGATGGCGAGCGCCCAGAAGTGCGGCGGCGTCCAGGCGAAAATGATCAGGAACAGCAACAGCGCCTGTGGCTCGACGTGGCCGGTCACCGCAACCCAGCCGAGAACGGGCGGGGCGGCGCCGGCCGCGCCGCCGATCACGATGTTCTGCGGCGTCGCGCGCTTGAGCCAGACCGTGTAGATGACGGCGTACACGATCAGCGAACAAAAGGTCAGCACGGCGGTCAGGACGTTGACGAACGCAAGCAGTATCGTCATCGAGGCGGCCGCGAGCACAAAGGCGAAGGCCAGTGCCTTCGTGGGCGTCAGATGACCGCTGGGCAGCGGTCGGTTGCGAGTGCGCCCCATGCGTGCATCGATATGCCGGTCGAGCACGTGATTGACAGCCGCGGCGGCAGCGGCGGCGAGTGCGATGCCCAGATTGCCGAACAGCAACGCATCCAGCGGCGGCAGTCCGGGCGTCGCGAGCAAAGCGCCGACCACGGCCGTCAGCACGATCAGCGCCACGACCCGCGGCTTGGTCAGTGCCAGGTAGTCGCGCCAGGTGGCGCCCAGTTGCAGGCTTTGAGCGTCGATTGGGTTCACGCGCGGTCAGGTTGAAGTGAGTAATTGAGCCACACCGTCGCCAGTAGCAGCAGTGCGGCACCGGCATTGTGCGCCGTCGCAAGCCAGAGTGGAAAGCCACGCAGCACCATCGAGACGCCGAGCGTCAATTGCAGCGCCAGCATGAGGAGCACAGCCAGCGCGGCTCGCCGCACGCGGCGCTGCGGCTGCAGCCAGGCTATGAGCGCTGCCAGCAATAGCGCGGCGCTGGCAACCAGCGCGCCGATTCTATGCGTCAGGTGTATGGCCACACGGGCGGGGGCGCTAAGGGCGCCGGCTTCATAATCAAGCGCGGCACCGTGCTGCAGTGCATAGGCGGCACGAAAGTCCGCCGGTGGCCACCAACTGCCCTGGCAGGTGGGCAGGTCGGGACAAGCGATC
>JBEKWD010000342.1:0-3640 GCA_049513435.1 Steroidobacteraceae bacterium
ATGGCCCCGGCCGAGACATCCAGTCCGGGATATACCTACGACGAGCATACGCGGCTGGCGCTCGATGGCGGTGATCTGAGCGCTCAGGGTGCAGCGCTGTTTCTGAACCAATGCAGCTTCTGCCATGGCCGTGACGGACAAGGACATGGCGATCTGCTGCCGCCGCTCGCGGGCAACGCGGCGGCGCTCGAACATGATCCTGCATCAATCATCAATATCATTCTGAACGGGGCGGGGCGCATCGTCGTGAACGGCGTTGCGGACTCCTACCGCATGACCCCGTTCAGGATATTGCTGTCCGATTCGCAAATTGCCGATATCGCAACCTTCGTACGCGCAAGCTGGGGCAACAAGACTTCGGCCGTATCGGCGCAGCAAGTGCACGATTTGCGTGACGCCACCGATCCGAGCAGCGATCACGTCATCGTCCTGAGGCTCAGATAGGTGCGCAACCTCTTGCTGCAAGTCGGCGTCATCGCGCTGATCATGGCGCCGGGCATAGTCAATGCCGCCCAGGTTTCCAATGGCGAGGCGCTGGGCGATGCCTGCACGAGCTGCCATGGCATCGACGGACACAGCGAGGGCTACATTCCCTCCATTGCAGGAGTCAGTAAGGCCACGCTGCTGCAAGAGCTCAAGGCCTTCCGCGCGCAGAGCGCGCAGGCGACAATCATGAACCGGATCGCCCGAGCGTATACGGATCCTGAGCTCGAGGCCCTTGCTGAGTATTTCAGCTCCAGGCCGCGGCGATGAAAGTGCTTAACCGACGCAATTTCATCCTCGGCTCGGCCGCCACCGCCAGCGCACCGTTCGTACTGGCGCCGGTCTACGCGGCAGCGAGAGGCGCGAGAATCGTCATCATCGGCGGCGGCTTCGGCGGCGTATCGCTCGCACGGTATCTGCGCCGCCACGATCCGGGCCTCGCGATCACTTTGATCGAACGCGATGCGCAGTACACCACCTGCCCGTTCAGCAACGGCGTGCTGGGCGGCCTGTATCCGATTTCACAGATCAGCTTCACGTATGCGAAGGTCAAGGCTGCCGGCATCGACGTTGTGAACGAAGAGGCGGTCAACATCGATCCGAGCGCGAAAACAGTGGCGCTCGGGGGCGGACGCACTGTGAAGTTCGATTACCTTGTGCTCTCCCCGGGTATCGATTTCATTTGGGACAGCATCAAAGGCTATAACGAACAGGCCGCCGAAGTAATGCCGCACGCCTGGAAGGCGGGAGCGCAGACGAGCCTGCTGCGCCGTCAGCTCGAATCCATGCCCGACGGCGGGCTGGTCGTCATTGGCGTACCGGCGATGCCGTATCGCTGTCCGCCTGGGCCTTATGAGCGCGCCTCACTGATTGCCTACTATCTGAAGGCGAACAAGCCGAAATCGAAGATCATCATCCTTGATGCGAGCGACGCCTTCATCAAGCAGGATTTGTTCATGGAGGCGTGGCATCGGCTGTATCCCGGGATGATCGAATGGGTGCCGGGGTCAAAATCCGGCAAGGTGCTCGCCGTCAATCCCTCGACTCTGACCGTTTCGACCGGCTTCGATGACTACAAGGCGGCCGTGGCCAATATCATTCCGCCGCAGCGTGCCGGCGCGATTGCCGTGCGCGCCGGTCTGGATCAGGGCACGGGCTACTGCGCGATTGATCCGGTGAGCTTTGAGTCCCGAGTTCACAAGGGTATTTATGTGCTCGGCGATGCAACCATTGCCGGGGAGATGCCGAAGTCCGGCTTCAGCGCCAATGGGCAGGCCAAGGCTTGCGGTCGCGCGATCCTCGCGGCTATCGCCGGCACAGCCGCGACGCCGGCAAAATTGCTGAACATCTGTTACAGCACGGTCGACCCGAACTACGCCTTTTCGATCGTGGACGGGTTCGCTGTCACAGATGATTCCCTGCATTTGACGTTCGAAGACACTCGCACGACACCGATCGGGGCGTCGGACGATGAACACAGCCGGGAGGCGCAGAGCGCGAAGTCATGGTACGCCAACATTACCGCCGAAATGTTTGGCTGAAGGCTCTGGCTGTCGGCGTGATGCTGGCGCTCAGCATCGCGGGACTTTCGTATAGCGCAATGACCCAACCCTTAAGCGGCCAGCCCGGTGATCCCGCGCGCGGCCGCGCGATTGCCATCGATCCGAGCAAGGGCAACTGCATTATTTGTCACGTCATGCCCGTACCGGAGCTCCCGTCTGACGCGTTCGGCAATATCGGTCCGTCGCTGGTCGGCGTGGGTTCGCGCCAAAGCGTGCCGGACTTGCGCCAACGGGTCGCCGATCCGAGAGCTTTGTCTGCCGATACGGTCATGCCGGCCTATTTCGCGACGCACTTGTACCGCGTGCAGGCGCCTTACGTGGGGAAGAGCATTTTGTCAGCGCAAGAGCTAGAAGATGTCGTTGCCTATCTGGCGAGTCTCAAGTGACGGATCGGGCAGCTCCTGAACTGCGCGATGGCGCCGGCCTCGATGGTCGCCGCAACCTGAGCCGCCGTTCGGCGATGCTTGGGATCGGTGGGGGCGTACTGCTCTCAATGGTTGCGCTGCCGGGTATCGCGGGCGATGAGGATACGGCGGCGGCAATCAAGCAGCTCTATGGTAATCGCGAACCCACCGCGGGTCGTCTCAGCCTGCAGCTGCCCGCGCTCGCGGAGAGCGGGAATTCGGTGCCGCTGACACTTACGGTAGACAGCCCGATGACCGCGACGGACCGGGTCCTGCGGGCCAGCGTCTTCGCAAACCGCAACCCGCGGCCGCTGATCGCCACAGTGCTGTTTGGTCCGAAATACGGTACGCCCACGTTTGGCACCAATATTCGGCTCAGCGGCACACAGGATGTCATCGCTGTGGCGGAGATGAGCGATCACTCGCTCTGGAGCGCACAGGTGCGCGTGCTGGTAACAGTGGGCGCATGCGACGCGCTGCAGTTGCGTTATTAAGGCTATCTGGTGCCTAACTCACGCATCAAGGTGCCCGAGAGCGCCGCGGCCGGCGAGAGCATCGAGATTCGCGCGATGATCATGCACCCGATGGAAAATGGCTTTAACTTCGACTCGCAGGGCACGACGATCCCGGTCCACATCATCACCGACTTCGTCTGTACCTATGATGGGGCCGAGGTCGTGCGGGTGCAGCTGCAGCCCGGACTGTCCGCGAACCCCTACTTTTCGTTCTATTTGACGGCCACGCGAAGCGGCGCGGTCGATTTCAAATGGACCGACCAGGACGGCACTGTCACCACGAATTCGGCGCAGCTGCAGGTCACGTGAATCCCCCGGGGCTGCGCAGGCTGGCAGTATCGGTGCTGTTATCGGTGCTGTGCGGGCTCATTTGCGCCAGCTCATCGGCGGCCGAGGGCACGGCGAGCGCAGCGCCTCGCTCCGGCTACAGCTACCTGAGCGAGGAAACACGCCGGCTACAGGACGACGAATTCGCCAATCCCGGCATGCTATGGGTACAAAAGGGCGAGGAGCTGTGGCGACAGAGCACCGGGCAGGCGGCGCAATCCTGCCAGTCCTGTCACGGGCAGGCGCGCGATTCGATGCGCACGGTCGCGACCCGCTATCCAGCCTATTCGCCGACCCTCGGCCGCGTGATCAATCTCGAGCAGCAGATCAACCGCTGCCGAATCACTCG
>JBEKWD010000343.1:0-3636 GCA_049513435.1 Steroidobacteraceae bacterium
CGTTCTGAGCGGCATTCTCGTTGGTTTGCCCTATGTAGACGGGCAGCCCGTTGTGGACGGTCAACATCGGAATAATCAGGAAGCCGCGCACCCACTTGTTGCCTTTGGTCCGGTATTGGATTGCAGTAGTGAAATCGTTGGGGCGGTCGAACTCGCTGAGTCCCTTGTTGATGTTCAAAAACTGTTGCGGGAACTCTCCCAAGTTGAGGCCGGAAGGTTGGGAGAAGCTATAGATGCCGCTGGCGTCGTCGAGTGACTTCGATCGCGTGTAGTTGGCGACAAAAGCTAGGTTGTCTCCAAATTGGCGGCGGACGCTGGCCTGCAGGGCCTCATAAGTGGAAGTTCCTTCGAAATTCAGCGAGTTGAAGCCGCCGATGTTAGGATATTGCCGCGCCTCCTGGGTCGCCAAAGTGGTATTGGTGTTCGCCAGCGCGGTATCGATGGCCACATTGTATGGCGGATAGTTAGTCGGTAGATTGACGGCCAAGTGCACGCCGTGAGAACCGACGTAATTCACATCGGCAATGACGCCCTTGGGAAGCTGCCGCTCGACGCCCAGGTTCCACTCCTCGGCATAGGGCTGTTTGACTTCCGTGAAGCCGTCATAATCGGTAAGAGTCAGGGGATTCGATGGACTGTTGAACTGAGCTATGTTAGCTTGCGGATTCGAAGGGTTGTTAGTTACCACGGACGGCATGCCCTGAGATAGTGAGAAGGGTTGGGGAATGCCCGTGCCCAGATTCGAAAAGGCCTGCTCCACGTTATAGCCGGGGAACAGCACCTGGCCGCCTAGATCGGAGAAGATTCCGGCATAGAAGATGCCGACCCCGCCGCGAATCACTGTCTTGGGAGCGACGGTGTAAGCGATGCCGACTCTGGGCGCAAAGTCGGTCTTGGGCGCGGTCAGGTTGAGTGTGTCCGAGACCCCATTCTGGCCTGCGAAGAGTATCTCCCCAGTGGTGGGGTCCACGCGGGAGTATTCGTTGTGGGCCGCGGTGAAGGGAGATTCGTATTCCCAACGAAGACCGAAATTCAACGTCAGATTCGGCCGGATTTTCCAGGCGTCCTGAATGTACAGCCCCAGGTTGTAGTTGCGCCTGCCGATCAAAGGCTGAGGGAGTGAGTAGGACGAAGTCTTGATATCGCCCAGCAGAAAGTCCGCCAGCGAGTTGATAGCGTCGCCCGAGGTATTCTTAGGAGAGGTGATGGAGCCGTCGAAAGTATAGCTGCCGTTCACGTCGGCGATAGGGTTGAAGTCGTCGAACTCATTCTTGCGGAGCTGCACGCCGAATTGAAGCAAGTGATTTCCGATCGACTTATTGTTATTGACTGAGAACTGATAGTTGTTATCGATCTGCGTGCGCAGCGTATTGCTATTGGTGCCGAGCGGCGTGGTAAATCCGTCGATGTTGAATTCCGGCGTCGCTACGCCAAACTGGTTGGCGATGCCCAGCGTCTGCAGGTCGTTGATGCCGTCGCTCGGCGGAAGAATCTCGGAGTTATTGCGGAAATAGCCAAACCGGATATCGGTGATAAAGGTCGGGCTCCACGTTTGCGTCAGGCCGATAGTATTCTCATAGCCGGTAGTAGCGGTATTTCCGACCTCATACTCCAGAGGACTTCCCGGAAGAGCGGGAGCCAGCGGGGAGTAGTCGTTGAAATGGACGAATGTTACGAACAGGCGGGTGCGGTCGGAAATGGTTTCGTCGATGCGAGCCATTCCAGTGTTATTAGTGGGATGGCTCGAACCAACCGAGACAAAGTTGTTGGTTACAATGTTATCGGTCTTGTTGAGAGTGCCACCCGAGTTAGGCGCTGGAACCAGACTTAAAATCTTGAGCGCCGCCGGATTCAGCAGATTGGTGGGAATGACGTTGCCGGGAAACGGGGTATGCGTAGTTGGATTGTCGACAATCGTGGGAGAAGCGGAAAAGTTACCGGCCGCATACGCGCCGTAGGGCAGCGAGGATTGGTTGTTATACGGCGACGCCTGGATCAGGCCTTCGTAATTGATGAAGAAGAAGGTTCTGTTCTTCCCCTTGTAGACCTTTGGAATCGAAAGAGGCCCGCCCAGTTTGCCGCCGAACAGATTGTAGCGGTCTTCCGGACGCTTCTTGCCTTCAAGGTTGTTGAAGTAGTTATTGGCGTCCATCGCCTCATTGCGGAAGTAGCCGTACGCCGCTCCATGGTAGACGTTGCTCCCGGATGCCGTGATCAGCGTGACTATGGCGCCGGAGGTTCTGCCGTATTCCGCCGAGTAGTCGGACGTGAGCACTTTGAACTCCCCGATCGCGTCAGTCGGCGGCAATGTTTGCGGGCCGCCCGTGGAGCCGGTGACCACCGAAACGCCGTCAATCAGGAAGTCGCTGTTGAGCGTGCGGCTGCCGTTGATCGATAGCTGAGACGTGCTCAAGCCGCCTTGGCTGGTCATGTCGCCGCCGGAGGAAACGCCCGCCGAGAGGGCCAGCAGGTTGAGAACGGCGCGGCTGGGAAGAGGCATATCCTGAATCTGCGACGGCGTGATCACGTTGCCCAGAGAGGCAGTCTCAGTGGCTAACTGCCCCGCGGTGGACCCTTCCACGGTAACTGTCTCGGCCACTGCGCCCAGTTGCAGAGTGACATCGATATCGGCGCGCTGATCCACCGCGAGGGTGATGTTCGATATCTGTGTCTGCTTGAAACCGGGAGCGGCCACAGCGAGCTTGTAGTGGCCCACAGGCAGGTCGGGGGCCCGGTAGACTCCGCTTTCATTGGTCTTGCCGGTCCAGACGTTTACACCTGTATCGGCGTTAGTAATGGTGAGAGTCGCCGCGGCGACCGGCGCCTTGGTGGGATCGGTGACAGTTCCGGAGATGATGCCGGTAAGACTCTGGGCCCAGGCGAAGGACCCGAAAACGATGGCTAAGCTGGCAAGACAGCCGATCAGCAGACGCGAGGCAACGTGGCGCGACTTCATACAGTGACTCCTCTAAAGTTTGAGTACAACCCCATAGCATTCCACATTGTGAAATGCTATACTTCACATTCTGCTCCGAGTGTATGATCATTATGACTAATGTGTCAACACCCAAAACGGGCTGTTTTTGTGAAAATACCTGGATAGCGGCTAAAGACCCAGATGTTGCATACACTGAAGCGGCGGCGGCTTTCGATCCTGACCTTGGGGGTTCTGGCGGCGGTAGCTCGCGGTCAAAACCCGGCCGTGCAGACGAAGGATGAGTTCGCCGACCCCAAGCTCTGCATTGGCTGTCACGCCGGCATCTACGACACCTACCGGCACACTGGTATGGCGAGATCGTTCTATCGGCCTGGTCCGGCCAACACTATCGAAGATTACGGCAAGGGCATTCCCTTCTACCATGCGCCCACACAAGCGTATTACGCCATGGCGCAGCGCGCCGGCAAGTACTTCCAGCAGCGGTGGCAGATAGCCGCCGATGGGAAACCAGTCTACCGGCAGGAGTGGCAAATCGACTTCGTAATGGGCTCAGGCAATCATGTCCGAACCTATTTGCACCGCGGCGCGAGCGGAGTGCTGATAGAGCTTCCGCTGGCTTGGTACGCCGAAAAGGGCGGCTACTGGGCGATGAATCCGGGATACGATACGGACCGCTTCATCACGCCGCGAAAGATCGC
>JBEKWD010000344.1:0-3632 GCA_049513435.1 Steroidobacteraceae bacterium
TGGCGACTTTGCTGGCACTTCCTTGATGACCCTCAGGAGGCGGCTCGCCGTCCGCAGCTTCAAGTGCAGCTCGTAAAGAAGAGCCTCGCTTGCCTCGAAAGCTACAGCTCGGTATCCCGGAGCGATGCTACGAGCACCCAGGGCTTCGAGTTCGAGAACCAGGGCTGGTTTGGTTTCTTCCGGACAGGTGGCGATCAGTTGCATTCGAGGTCGATGTCGTGCCGGAGAATAGGAGTTACAAGGATCTGACGGGCAGAAGCGATGGCCTCACGGCCAAATTACCGCAGTAGCCGAATGACTGCATTGGGGCAGGCACAATAGCCCGACCAATGTCTCAAAGTGACCCCGAAGCCGACGACGGGGAATGGCGGCTTTCCAGAACAAAAACTAGCGATCAGGCGGTGTCTGATCGAATGGATCCGGTGCTGCCAGAGCGAATCGCCAACTCTAGCGCCTCGTTTCGCGCCTGCAACGTTTCGGCGTGCGCGCGAAGCGATTCGACATCCGCCCGTAGCGCCTCGACCCGCAGGGCATGCAGATCCAGCCCGATCTGCTTCGCGGCGAAGTCCAGCACAGCGATCTCGTCGGGCCGATAGGTGTCGCCGTTCTTTTTGGATCCGAGCAGCGTGAATCCGTTCAGCACGCGGCGGTGGCTCATCGGTAGCGCCAGGGAGACACCTTCCGGCAGGAGCGCTTCCTCGGCCTGGAGCGGAATGTCGCTCTCACGCATTGCCAGCACACCCGACTCATTCTGGTCCAACCGGGGCGGCGCGCCTTGCAGACTCCCGCGTTCCAGCTCAAAACTTCCATCCGAAGAGCGCAGGTAGATGGCGCAAGCTGCGCTGTCCGCAAAGCGCTCAAGCGCGCCCACGAAGCCTTCGATCAGCGGCGTCTCCGCCGTAGCATAGGCGGCGCGCCGAACGAACAGCCGCAGCGCGTCCTCGCGCTCGCGCCATTGGCGGAAGAGGATCCTTTCGACCCAGTGCTCGACAAAATCCCGAACGCGATGAAAGGCGAGAAAGACGCCGAGCGCAAGGCCCGCGTCGACCAGCATGCTCTTCTCGCGCCCTTCGAACTGCAGCAGATGTTCCGCGGCCCATTCACAAAGCCCGAAGGCGACAAGGAGCAGCGCCGTGGTGACCGTGTAGACGGCAGCGCGGTTGATCGCGAAGCCGACGTCGAATAGCCGGTGACGCAAGGTCGCATATCCAAGTCCGCAAGAGGAGACGAACCAGACCCATATGCCCAAACTACGGGTCCAGGCGGGGACGACCAATCCCAGTACGTGGATGAGATCGGGGACCGCAAGCATGAGGTATAGACCGCCGAGGCAGATGCCGATCCAAGCCACTCGCTGCCTTTCTGAACCGATGCTGCGGCGCCATGCGAGCGCGGAAGCAAGAATGACGACGAAGGCGCAGCATATCTCTAGTGAACCACTCGCGCGGGTCGTGGAGGTTAAGAAGTTCGAGCCAATTGCGCCAAAGCGTTCCATGGACAAGCTTGCCGCAAGGAGGAGCCATGCGGCCGAGTAGATGCAGAACATGACACGCACGATCGCGCTGCGCAGAAGTGGATTGCTTTCAGGTAGCCGCAGCACGACGTACGGCAGTGCGACGAATGCCACAAAATACGCGCAGGGGAAAAGGAGCTTGCTTGACCAGTCCTGGATGATTCCCCCCGGGAGCCGTGAAGCAAAGAAATCGACGCACTGGGACAACAGCGCCAGCGACAGTACGCGCATGCCCGCATTGCCTGCGTTGCGCCAACCGACGAGCGCCCCGATCACTAGCGTAATAGCGGTCGCCGGCCAAAACAGGATTGCGGAGATCCGATCGAAGAAACTCGCCTGCAAGGCGGTTGCGTCGGCGGCAGGCCTCACAAAGACATGCCGGGCCCCCGTCCGGCTCTCAATGCTCAATCCGATCGTTTCGTTGGTCCCCAGCCGGCGCTCCGCGTCCCCGCTACGATCGAAGACGAGAACATCACCTAAATTCGCGCCGACGCCAGCAAGCGGTGAGGCCGCGTCCATCGCCACTATCGAAAGGCGACCGCCACGCGCCGGATCGCCCAAGGTCACGCCGAGCGTGGCGCGACCTTCGGGCACCGCGTATCGGTACCAGGTGGTCAGGGACCAGATTTGCAATGCGGCAAGGATCGGTACCAGAAGCAGCAGAAACGCCTTCCATAGCCTGGTTCCCAGTGCCGCGCTTTCCGTGGAATTCGTGATCGTCTGCATGGGCGCCGTCTGGAACGGTTGAGATGGAGCGATATTGCAACACGCCGGCTGCTTTGCGAACAGGCATCAGGCCTCGTCGTGAGCCGAAGCTTGAATAAGCTGAGTCTCGCAGCCGGCATGGCGCTCTTCAGGCAATTGTCGACGGAAATGCGCCACGACCTCGCAGGGAGCCGCCTGCGGTCAGTGTCCGCTTCCCCGCGCCTCAACGCGGCGCCAATCGATCACATCTGTCGGTAAACATCCGGGATCGAGCGCATTCATCGTTGTCAATCCTGCTGAAATCGGCGCTGCGGTGCCCGCGATTTGCGGGTCGCCTACTATAATGCGGCATGAACCTGCAGTTAACGCCCCTTGAGGCGCGCGTCATCGGCAGTCTGATCGAGAAGCAGATCACGACACCCGAGCAATACCCGCTGTCCCTCAATGCGCTGGTGCTGGCCTGTAATCAGAAGAGCAATCGCGACCCAGTGCTCGAGCTGACGGTCCCGGCCGTGCAGGAGCTCATCGACGCATTGAGTCGCAAGCATCTCGTAATCGAGAAGTCGGGCTTCGGCAGTCGCGTGCCGAAGTATCAGCAGCGTTTCTGCAACACCGAGTTCAGCGCGCTGCAGTTCACGCCGCAGGAGCGCGCGATCCTGTGCGAGCTGCTGCTGCGCGGACCGCAGACCCCGGGGGAGCTGCGCTCGCGCGCCAGCCGCATGGCGCCGTTCTCTGATGTGACAGAGGTCGAGACTTCACTCGACAATCTGGCACAGGATCCTGCCGGTCCGCGCGTGGTGCAGCTGCCGCGCGAACCGGGCCGTCGCGACTCGCGCTATGCGCATCTGTTCAGCGGCGAAGTGCACGCTGTTCCCGGTGATTTGGGCACGAGCGCGCGCGCCGCCGAGCCGAGCCTCGAGAGGGCACCGGGTGCGCTCACCGAGCGCGTGAGCGCACTCGAACAGCAGGTTCGCGATCTGCGCGCGGAGCTCGCCGCTGTGCGCGCCTCGCTGCCATCGCAGGAAGGTTCCTGAGGTGCCGGTGCCGCGGCACGCAAGCGCCGCTCGGCGCCGGAACTGCCGGTAGAGGGGGCAACGCTGCAATAGCCTGCGACTAGCACCAGAAAACCCTCCGGCGCTGCGCCATCAGCATGCTCGAGCGCGACCCAGCATCGGAATAGCCGGTCTTGACGGTCCGCATGTTACGAAGCACATAGCAGCGTCAAGAAGCGGTCATAGAATTCCTTACGATGGCAATCGAAAAGCAGCGAAATCTACGTCAACCCACGTTTCGGGCGAACTTTTGAGTAGCCGAAAACGCGGCAATATCGCCTGATGGCACGAGCTGACCGCTTCGACAGTAGGCGCATCACGTGAATTTGAATTATCCAGGACGGAAACGATACGGTCCGAGC
>JBEKWD010000345.1:0-3630 GCA_049513435.1 Steroidobacteraceae bacterium
GTTTCTTTTTGCACTGCTCGCCTCCGCTCAGGGAACCGATGCCGTTGTCACCGGCACCGTTCTCGATCCGACAGGCGCTGCCATGCCCGATACTTCCGTTACCGCGCTCAATACCGGCACCGGTGTTTCGAAGACGGTCAAATCCGACTCCGCCGGCATCTACGAGTTTCCCACTCTGCCGCCAGGTACATACACTCTGAGCGCCGACAAGACGGGCTTTAAGAAATACGTCCTCGCCGGGCTCACACTGCGCACGGGCGACCACGTCCAACAGAATCTCAAGCTGGAAGTGGGCGCTACATCGGAATCGGTGCAGGTCACCGCCACTGCCGAAGGCGTGCAATACCTGACGGCTTCGCAGGGCGGAGTGCTGAACTCGGCGAGAATTCAGGACCTTCCCGTCAACAGCCGCAACGCCATGGATTTTGTGGCGACTCAGGCCGGCGTGGTCGGCACTAATTTTAACGGCGCCCGCAACGATATGCTCAATATCACGCTCGATGGCTCCAACATCCAGGACAATTTCATCACCGAATCCATTGGCACTACACAGATCGCCACCAGCGTCGACCGTGTTGAGGAAATGAAGGTGGTAACTTCGCCCGCGGATGCCGAGTACGGCCGCGGCTCCGGCCAAGTGCAGCTCGTATCGCGCTCCGGAACCAATCAGTACCACGGCAGCGTATACGATTTCGCCCATAATACGGACCTGAACGCCAATTCCTGGGCCAATAACCGCAATGACATTCCCCGCAGCGTTGAAGTGGAGAACCAGGTGGGCGGCCGTTTGGGCGGGCCAATCAAGAAGAACAAGACCTTCTTTTTTGGGCTGTTTGAAGCCAACATTCAACACTATCAGAGCACATCCACGGCTACCGTGCTGACCAGTACCGCGCGCCAGGGAATCTTCCGTTTCTACCCGGGCGTTACCAACGCAAACTCGCAGGCCGCCAAGCCAGTGGTGGATATCAACGGCAACCCGATAACGCCAGCCGGCGCCACCGGTCCACTGCAATCAGTGAGCCTCTTCGGGCTCGACCCGAATCGCCTGGCGCCCGATACCTCGGGGATCGTGGCAAAGAATCTCGCGCTGCTCCCGCTGCCCAACACCTTCAACACCGGAGATGGCCTCAACACCGCCGGTTACAACTTCGTTGTGCCGTCCTCCGACGATATCTACTCCTTCACGGTGCGCATCGACCATAACTTCAGCGAGAGAGAGCGTCTGACGGCCAGCTATGACCGCGACATGGAAAACTACCCGAACGGGTTCGATGCCCAGCCGCTGCCAAGTTCTCCCCCCGGAGATTATAAAGACACTGGCGAAGTTGGCTCAGTCGCCCTGATATCGACCATCGCGTCTAACATCGTGAACGAAGCGCGCCTCGGTCTTACCAAGAACGGCGTATACTTCCTCGCGCCATGGAACGCCAGCCCGCTGGGGGAACAAGGCATCCTTCCCAGTTTGGATGGCATCCCGTACATTCTGGCCTTGCCTATGGTTGGTACCACCACCGCGGTTACCAGTCTCCTTGGCACCAGTACCGCTGAGGACCCCCAGGGCCGCACATCGCCCGTCTACGAATTTCGCGACAGAATCACATGGCTACACGGCCGGCATACGTTCAAGTCTGGCCTCGACCGTCGCTACACTTCCGCCAATTCGTACGTATCCTTCGACGCGGTCCCGCGTGTCACTCTCGGCGTGGCCGCCAGCACCGGAACGCAGAATATCAACACCATCTCGGGCATCGGCGCCAACGGCACAGCCGCGGGAAACCTGCTCGCCTTACTGGCCGGCTCCGTTGCCAGCCAGAACCAATATTTTTTCGCCACGGCGGGAAACAATCCTGTATACTTACCCGGCCAGAACGCCCAGCACACCTGGAAAGAACGCGAGTGGGGTACCTTCTTTCAAGACGACTTTAAGGCGCGGAGCAACCTGACCCTGAGTTTCGGCTTGCGTTGGGATTACTATGGAACTCCCTTTGCGGCCAACGGCAACATGGGCGGAATTGTGGGCGGATCGAGCAATATTTTTGGAATATCGGGCAGCACTTTAGGCGCTCTATTCAACCCCGGCGTGTATAACATCAACAACCTCACGCAATTGGAATACATCGGCAAGAACTCGCCGAATCCGGGCGTCAACCCCTGGAATAACAACAATAAGAACTTCGCGCCCACTATCGGTCTCTCGTGGTCGCTGCCATGGTTCGGCAAGGATAAGACGGTCTTCCGGGCCGGATACGGAATAGCCTACGAGCGCAATACGCTGGTAGTAGTGGATCAAATCTTCGGGTATAGCGCGCCGGGATACGAAAACGCCGTGGCGTATGCGCCCCCAAGCTATCAGAATCTGGTCAATTCGACGCTGCCTCTGCATCCCACCAGCGCGCCGTTCGCCACCGTGCCCATTAACGACACCAACTCCTCCACTCAGACCATTCTGACGGCCAATAGCGGATTGAAGACGCCTTACGTCCAGAATTGGAACACGTCGATCGGGCGGCAGCTCAGCAAAGGTTTCACGCTGGACCTGCGCTATGTCGGAAGTAAGGGGACCAAGTTATACCGCGGTTCCAATATCAACGAAAACAATATATTTGAAAGCGGCATTCTGAACGCCTTTGAAGTCACGGACGCCGGAGGCAACGCCCCCTTGTTCAACCAAATTTTCAAGGGACTGAATATTAGCGGAGTCGGCGTGGTGGATGGCGTGAACATTACCGGTTCTCAAGCGGTCCGGCAAAATACCACCCTAAACGCGTATCTGCTGACTAATAATGTGGGCGGTTTCGCGAATTTCATCGCGTACAACACATTTGTTACCGGCATCCGCGGCGGTCTGTTGAAGAACGGCGGGCTGCCGCCGAACCTGATTGCGGCTAACCCGCAGTTCGGCTCTGCTTATTACATCAGCAACGATAGCAATTCCACTTATAACTCGGGCCAGGTGGAACTGAACAAGAGATTCTCTAATGGCTTCCAACTTCAGACCGCGTACGTCCGCAGCAAGGCCCTGGGCGATTACGACGGCACTTCACAGAGCGAAACTGCTGCCTATGAGACCGATCGCAACCATCACTTGGATAAGCGTTTGCTGAGTTACGACCGCCCGAATGTCATCACCAGCAGCGCTATTTTCGACGTTCCACTCGGTCCGGGGAAGAAATACCTGAGTTCCACCCACGGACCTATGGCGCGCGTAGTTGAGAGGTGGCAGACCGCCGTCATCTTCGATAAGTACTCCGGCACGCCCACAACCTTTACCGACAGCGCCGGTTACACCTTCAACAACACTACCGTCGCCGAGGCCGCAGCGAATGGACCGCTGCCCGCCGGCAGCGTCCACATTGTCGGAAACAACGTCGAGTATTTCAACAATTTGACCCAGGTTACCGACCCATCCGCCAAGAGCCTGCCTTCGTCCCTCCAAAGCCAGAGCGCTCTCTTTGCGGTGCAAAACGCGAGCGGACAGACCATATTGCAGAATCCCGCGCTGGGAACTCTCGGCGGCTTGAGTCCGACGGCTTATCGGGGGCTGGGAACTTTCCTCTTCAATGCGCAACTCTCCAAGTCCATCCTGATCAGTAAGGAGCATA
Source organism: Steroidobacteraceae bacterium (assembly GCA_049513435.1). Lineage (GTDB taxonomy): Bacteria > Pseudomonadota > Gammaproteobacteria > Steroidobacterales > Steroidobacteraceae > FEN-1191. Next base: position 3,606 of record JBEKWD010000345.1, read on the forward strand.
ACTTCACATTGAAATTCCGCGCCGA
>JBEKWD010000346.1:0-3615 GCA_049513435.1 Steroidobacteraceae bacterium
CGCAATCAGAATATGCGAGACGTTATATTCGTTGGCCGCTGAGGCCGTCTTGACCTGGCGCTCCAGATACTGATCGAGCTCACGCGGCGTGATATTGATGCGTTGGACCACGTCGCGCGAGCGCAGGATCTGGCGCGCAATCTCGCGCTTGAGCTCGATGCGATAATCGGCGTAGTCGATGCCATCGGTCGCGAGTCTGGCGGGAAATTCCTCGAGCGTAATGTTTTGCCGTTTGGCGATGTCCCCCATCGCGGCATTGACCTGTTCGTCCGATACCTTGATGCCGGCGCGGTCGGCGTGCTGGGCCTGAATTTCCTCGAGCACCAGACGCTCGAGCACCTGCGATCGGATCACGTCCTCATCGGGCAATGGCACATTCTGGCTGCGCAGTCGCGTGATGATCTCGCGCATCTGCTCGTCGAGCTCGCTCTCGAGCACGACACCATCGTTAACGACCGCGACGACGCGTTCGAGCATCTGGCCATGGCTGGAGAGCTCCTTCCTGGCCGTCACGGCGCTGGCGCCGCCGGCCGCAAGCGCGCTTAAGGAGGCGGCAAGCACATAGGTGTGAAGGCTGACTTTCATGAAATGCTCACTCGTATCAATGGCTTATGTTAGAAAAGCGGTTGCCGGCCGGGCGAGCTCGAGTATCCCCGAATCGACTGCTCAAGGAAAGTGCTGACCTGGCTTCCGACACTGGACAGTCCGGTGAGTTCCAGCTGGAAGGATACGCCGCTGCTGTACTGGCCGGTGCGCGTGGTCAGCGAGCGCTGCCAGAGCGCGCGGATGCTCCAGCAGGCGCCGCGATACTGGAAGCCGGCAAAATCCTCGATGGATTGGGGCGCAATCGGAACGGGCGTGGCGCTGGGCGCGCTGAATAACGAGTACACCGCGCGCGCATAGGCATCCCAGTGTTGCGCGACCGGCCACGCCACTGAGGTGTCGATCTGCTGGAGCTCGCCGCTGCGATAGCGATAGCTGATATTGGCGACCTGCTGGTTGCTCGGGTGGTACTGCAGCGTCACCTCGTCCTGCTCGATGCCCGAGACGGACGGATTGGAGGCGACGTCGACCTGCAGGTTCCAGTTCTTGTAAGTGCTCAGTACGATCTCGGCGATCAGGCTCGAGGTGCTCAGCGAATCCAGTGCCTGCTCGGGCAGCGTCACGCGCGGCTGGCGGAAATAGACGGCCTGGCCGATGGTCGCGCTGAGGTAGCGCGCGCCGCTCGCGGAGTCGAAGATCTGCGTGGTCAGGCCCATCGTCAGGCCGTTCTCATCGCCGATTCGATCCAGACCCAGGTAGCGGTTAGGCCTGAACAGCTCGATCAGATTCGGATCGGGCGTAGAGGAATCAAATACCGGCAGGCCATTCTGGTCGCGATACGGGATGTAGACATACATGGCTCGCGGCTCGAGCGTCACGTAGCGCACGCCATCGGCGCCGCTGAGGCGCTCGAACTGCAGGCCGCTGTCGATGCTCAGAATCGGCAGGCTGCGCTGCGGTGAGCTCGCCTCGCCATCCGTATCGCGCAGCGAATATTGCGTGAACTCCCAGGCCGCATTGGGCCGCAGGAAATAGCCCGGGCCGCTCAAATCCAGACCGAGCTGAGGCTTGGCATCTAGCCGCCAGCCGCTCACGTTCACGGCGGGGATGCCGATACCCGCAGCCTGCGCGCACTCCAGCGCGCTCGTCGGACAGCCCGCGCGCGTGAAATTAACTAGCTCGCTGTCGAAGCCGGTCTGCAACTGCGTCCAGTCCGGCGGCGACCACAGCGCCGCCGCCGTCAGGCGCGGCAGCTGAATGTAGGGGCGATCGGCGACCGGCAACGTATCGTCGATCGTCTGATAGCCCACGATCTCGCCGCGCAGATCCCAGATGTCGTCCCGATGCATGACGGCGAGACTGCGCGTCAGGAACGTCGTGCTCGTGCTTTGCGTGCCCTGGGTGAAATCCTCGAAGTACTCGTCATCGCTGACGTTCTCGAAATTCACATCGATGCGCGTGTTCCATGCCATCTGATAGCGGTCGATCAGGTGCACGTAACTGCGCTCCGAGTCGGTTTGGCGGTCGTGCGGCATGATTTCGGCATCGAGGGTGCCGCGGTCGGATTCGGTCAGCAGCCGATATTCACCGCCGAGATCCAGGCCGCGGGTCGAGTAGTACGTCGGCGTGAAGGTCGCATCCTGGTTTGGCGCGATGTTCCAATACCAGGGGTCACCGAAGAAGGTGCCGCTGAGGCTCGAGCTGCCGAAGGTCGGAAACAGCAGCCCGCTTTCGCGCGCATTGCTCAACGGGAATGAGATCCAGGGCAGGTAGAGGATCGGTACGCTTTCGAAATCCACGATTGCGCCACGGCCCACGCCGCGGCTGGCATCGACGTCGAGCGTGAGCTCGCGCGCCCGGATCTGCCAGTCGGCGTGTGACTGCGGGCAGCTCGTATAGGTCACCGTTCGCAGCGTGACAATATTGCCCGGAGCCAGCGCGACCTGATCCGCGGTAGCGTGGCCCGGCCGCTGCAGAAACTGCAGCTGCGCATGGCTGAACTGGCCGCCTTCATTGCCGTAGTGGCCCGTATCGCCTGCGATCAGCACGACCGGATCGCGGTAATGAACCGAGCCGTTCGCGTCGATGCTATTGGTGCTGCGATCGTAAGTGGCGTGCTCGGCCTGGATCTCGCGCTGACCCATGTGCACGTCGACCTGCCCGGTCAGCTCAACCTTGCCGTCGGCCGCATTGGCCTGCAAGGCGCTGTAGGTGACGTCGCCCGGCAGCTCGCCGTGCTGGCCCCTGAGCGACTGCAACAGATCGCTCGGCGCGGCCGCCGCGGCCAGCCATATCGGTGGGATCGTCTGCCAGGGCTCGATGCACAACGCCTCCGCACCGAGCGCGACGCACGGCGCTGCACAGCAGAGCGCCGCGGCGCACAGCGTGCGCAGGTGCGAGGATGGCATCATGTGCGGTCATTATAATGATCGCCTGCCACTTGATGATTCACATGAGCGCCAGCGACCCACGCCTCGAACAACTGCAGGATTGGCTGCGCCGCGAGCTGCGCCTGGCCGTCGTGCGTGTGGCACCGGCCTCGGCTGATGCGAGCTTTCGGCGCTATTTCCGTGTCTGGAGCGCCGATGGCGCGACGCGCATCGTCATGGACGCGCCGCCGGAACGGGAGGATATCGGACAGTATCTGCGGGTCTCGGCATTGCTCGAGCGCTGCGAGGTTCATGTGCCGCGCGTGCATGCGAGCGATCTGCGCGGCGGCTTCGTGTTGCTGGAGGATCTGGGCTCGAACCAGTATCTGTCGCAATTGCGCGCCGGTGAGGCGGTCGATGCACTGTACCGCGATGCGCTCGAGACGCTGCTGCGTATACAAATCCGGGGGCGCGAAGCCGCAAGCGAGCTGCCAGCCTATGATCGCGCGGTGCTCTGGCGCGAGATGGCACTGATGCCCGAGTGGTTCTGTGCGCGCCACCTGCGCCTGCAACTGGCGGAGGCCGAGCGCACGCTGCTGGGCGTGACGTTTGAATTCATCATCACCGAGGCGCTCGCGCAGCCGAACGTGTTCGTGCACCGTGACTATCATTCGCGCAATCTCATGCGCCTCGAGCAGCGCAA
>JBEKWD010000347.1:0-3605 GCA_049513435.1 Steroidobacteraceae bacterium
GGTCATCGCCACGAGCAGGGCGCGCGATCCCCAGGCCTCCTGGCGTATGCGCTCGGCGACGCAATAACCGTTCATCCCGGGCATTCCAATATCGAGCACTAAAATGTCTGGCTGCTCGCGCAGTGCAATCGTCAATGCTTCCGTTCCCGAATAAGCGGCAATCACTCTATGACCCTTGAGCTCGAGGAAGAGCGCCAGGCTCGCGGCTGCGTCGCGATTGTCATCGGCGACCAGCACACGCCGCAGCCGGCCCGATAGCGCGCTGCTGGTCCCATCCCTCGCGCCGCTGTCCACTGCCTGCACCGTCACGCATGAGCGCGGCAAGTACACGCAGAATTCGCAGCCGTGTCCGACACCCAGGCTGCGGGCTTCGACTCGCCCGCCATGAAGCTCAACGATTCCTCTGGCAAGCGACAGACCTATGCCCAACCCGCCAGCGCGCTCCTGAGCCGATTCGGCGACCTGGGTAAACATGTCGAAGACGCGCGGCAACATCGCCGGCGCAATCCCGATGCCGTTGTCGCGCACATAGAGCCGCAGACCCTCTGCCTCGAGCTCAACCTCAAGGGCTATCGTTCCGCCCTCGCTCGTGTACTTGGCCGCATTGGTCAGCAGATTGGTCATCACCTGGATCAGCCGCACACCGTCGACCTCGAGCGGGATTGGCGCAGCAGGCGCATCGTACGCCAGGCTGTGTCGCTTGCTGACGATCAGCGGCTGCGCGCTTTCGATCGCTTCCTCCAGCACTTTGCTGACATCGATGACGCTTTTCTTGAGCTCCAGTTTGCCGCGGCTGATGCGCGATATATCGAGCAGATCATCGAGCAGAGCCGCCATGTGTCGCACTTGACGCGCAATGATCGCGCGGCTGGCCTCGCCAATGTCCGGGGTCAGAGTCGAGGACTCGAGCACATGGGCAGCGGTGCGTATCGGCGCGAGCGGATTACGCAGTTCGTGGGCGAGTGTTGCAAGAAAGATGTCTTTACGGGCGTCGGCTTCCCGCAGGCTCTCTTCGGCCCGTTTACGGTCAGTAATATCCCGGATCGTGCCGAACAGTGGTGCCGCACTCCCATCCGGCATAGGCATGGGTTGACCGACAAACTCGATCCAGCACACCTTGCCGTCCGCGGCACTGAGCCGGCCCTCGAAGAAGATGGGCCCGTGTAGCTCAGTGGCAGCCACAATCGCCCGCGTAAATGCTTCGCGATCCTCGGCATGCACCAGCTCGGTACAGAATTCAATGGTACTGCGCGGAAGCTTGGGCTGCGCGAGGCCCAGAATGTCATGCGGCCAATTGTTCTCCCAAACCAGCCTGTCGATATCCGGCTGCCAACTCCAGATGCCTAGCTGAACGGCCTCGGTCGCCAGTCGCAGCCGCGTATCGCTTGCGTGCAGCGCCTGGGTGCGCTCGGCCACCCGCTGCTCGAGCGTCTGATTGAACTCGAGCAGCTGATTCTCCGCGCGTCGCCGCTCGGTCACTTCGGCCAGCAGCGCATGGTTGGCCGCCTCGAGCTCGAGCCCCTTGCGGTGCAGATCGGCGAAAACTTCCACCTTGGAGCGCAGTACGGTTGCATTGACAGGTTTATGCAGATAATCGACGGCGCCCGTTCCGTAGCCCTCGAGGATGTGCTCGTCCTCGTTGTAATACGCGGTCAGGAAGATGATCGGAATACGCGCCGTTCGCTTGCGCGCCTTGATCATCTGCGCCAGCTCCAGTCCGGTCATCCCGGGCATGCGGATGTCCAGGATCAGCAGCGCAAAATCTTCCGACACCAGTGCCAGTAATGCTTCATCCGCGGACCCGGCACGCACCAACCGATATTTCGGGTTGGCGAGCACGGTTTCAAGTACGGTGAGATTCTTGGGTTCATCGTCAACGATCAGGATATTGATCGGCGCGGCATCGACGATCGATGACACGTGTGCCGTACCGCTCTTGGGCTCGGAGCGATTCCCAGGCGCCTCCGCGTCGCCCATCTTTACGAGGCCATCGACGTTCATGACGTGCTGAACCCCGCGCGCCCCGGCTATCGGAACAACCAGACCCGCATCAGCGACAACAGCTGATCGGTGTTGACCGGCTTTGAAATATAGTCGCTCGCACCCGCATCGAGGCACTTCTCGCGATCGCCCTTCATCGCCTTGGCAGTCAAGGCCAGTATGGGTAGCGTGCGAAATTGCGCTGAGCGACGAATCTCGCGCATCGTCTCGTAGCCATCCATGTCGGGCATCATGATATCCATGAGCACCATGCTCAGGTCCGAGGTCTGTTCGATTATCTCTATCGCCTGACGACCCGTAGTGGTGCTGAGCACTTCCATATCGTGGTTCTCCAGCACCGAAGTCAGCGCGAAGATATTGCGCGCATCATCGTCGACCACCAACACCTTTCGGCCGCGCAGCAATTCATTGCCGCCGTGCAGACGCTCGAGCATGGCCTGCATAGCTGACGGCAGATCGGTGACGACGCGATGCAGGAAGAGCGCCGTCTCGTCCAGCAAGCGCTCCGGGGACTGCACGTCCTTGAGCACGATGCTCTTGGCCATAAGTTTCAGGCGCGTCTCCTCATCGACCGTAAGTTCCTTGCCGGTAAATACGACCACAGGGATTTCAATGAGCGATGGGTCGCCTCGCATCTGATCGAGCAAGTCGAAACCACTCATGTCTGGCAGGCGCAGATCCAGCACCACGCAGTCGCAAGACTGCTCCCGCAGCGCCGTGAGCGCTTCAGCGCCACTGCCTACCGCTGTCACCTCGATGTCTTTGTGGTCCAGCAATTCAACGATCGATCCGCGCTCGATCTCGTTGTCCTCAATGATCAGCAAGCGCTTGGTCCGGGGTTCGATGGCTGACTTGATGCGCTCGAATGCAGCCTCCAGACCTGCCGTCGTGGGCGACTTGACCAGGTAGGCAAATGCGCCATGCGCGAGGCCATGTTGGCGCTCCTCTTCGAGCGTCACGATTTGCACCGGAATATGCCGTGTCGTGGGATCGAGCTTGAGCTGATTCAACACCGTCCAACCCAGCATGTCGGGCAGGAAGATATCGAGCGTAATCGCCGATGGATGGTACTGACGGGCGAGCGAGAGGCCGATGGCGCCCTTCGTAGCCACGATGCCGCGGAAGCCGTGATCGCGCGCGAGGCCCAGCAGAATGCGCGCGTAATGCGGGTCGTCCTCGATAATCAGGAATACCGGATCACCCGTTGCGATGATATCGCGGTCGTCGGCGATCGGATCCTCCTGCATGACCGGCAGGATCGTGGTGATCGCCCGAGCGTCGAGCGCATTGTTCCCAGGCTGTCGCGCCACCGGTCGGCTCGCGTCCGGGCCGGCGTATTTGAGTGGCAGGTAAAGAGTAAAGGTGCTGCCATGACCATGAACGCTCGCGAGCCTGATCTCACCGCCGAGCAGCACTGCCAATTCGCGGCTGATGGCCAGACCCAGACCCGTGCCACCGTATTTGCGCGACGTGCCGGCGTCCGCCTGTTGGAAGGCTTCAAATATCAACCGCTGCTTGTCCGGGGCGACACCGATGCCCGTGTCCTCGACCGCGAACGCCACGACTTGCGGCGCATTGCGCAGCACGGCGTGATCGGGGATCCA
>JBEKWD010000348.1:0-3600 GCA_049513435.1 Steroidobacteraceae bacterium
GGCACCTACGTCTGCATGGAGGGACCACAGTTCTCCACAAAGGCGGAGAGCAACGTGTATCGCGGCCTGGGCTTTGACATTGTGGGGATGACCAATCTGCAGGAGGCCAAGCTGGCTCGCGAGGCTGAGATCTGCTACGTCACCATTGCGATGGTCACCGACTACGATTGCTGGCATCCGGATCACGACTCTGTCACCGTGGAGCAGATCATCGGCGTACTGAACCGCAATGCGGAGAACGCCGCCAATGTGGTTCGCGAGGCGGTGGCCGCCATGGGGACGAGCCGCGGATGCAAGTGCGGGCAGGCGCTGGCGATGGCGATCATGACCGCGCCGCAGGCAATTCCGGCCGCGACGCTCGCCAAGCTTGATCTGCTGGTCGGAAAGTATCTTGGCTCAAAGGCGGGCGCATAACATGTCGATCCTCGTAGTTGGCTCGGTTGCATTCGATTCCTTGAAGACCCCCTTTGGCGAGCGCAAGAAGATTCTTGGCGGCGCTGCGACCTACTTCTCTCTCTCAGCCAGCTTCTTTACGCAGGTGCGCGTGGTGGGCGTGGTGGGAGAGGACTTTACCGCCGAGCACGAGGCCGTGTTGACCGGGCGTGGCATCGATACGCGCGGCATCGAGCACGCCTCGGGCAAGACTTTTCACTGGGGCGGCGAGTACGGCGAAAATGTGAATGAGGCCAAGACCAACTTCACCGACCTCAATGTCTTTGAGAATTTCAGTCCGAAGATTCCAGCCGCGTACGATGACTCGGAGATTCTCTTCCTGGCCAATATCCAGCCCGAGTTGCAGTTGGATGTGCGCCGCAAGATGCCGCGCGTGGCGCTGGTGGGCGGCGACACGATGAATCTGTGGATCAACATCAAGCGCGCCGAACTGCTCGAAACATTGAAGGAAGTCGATATTCTGCTCATCAATGACGGCGAGGCCAAGCTGCTCGCCGGAGAGAACAGCCTGGTGCTGGCGGCGAAAAAGATTCTTACACTCGGCCCCAAGTCGCTGGTGATCAAGCATGGAGAGTACGGCGCGACTATCTTTTTTGCCGATGGCTCGCATCCATTCCGGGCCCCGGCGCTGCCGATTGCCGAGGTTCACGACCCGACCGGCGCGGGCGACACCTTTGCCGGCGGCTTCATGGGGTATATCGCCTCGCAGCCGGAGTTGAATCGAAGCGTGCTTAAGCAGGCGATGTTCTATGGCGGGGTGATGGGCTCGTTTACGGTGGAGCGTTTTGGCCCTGAGCGGCTGATTTCGCTCACGCGAGATGAGATAGAGGAGCGCTTCAAACTCTTCCGGAGCCTAACCCATCTTGACTAGCTTGATTCAAGCAGTCTGGGACGGGCGGCGCTGAAAGTGGCTCTCGATCGCGACGACATCGACGAAGAACTGCACGGACGCAATGGTGAACTGGCTTTTGTGTCCGCGCTGGCGTTCATGCTCTCGATGGTGGCATTCGTGTGGTTCTACCGTCGGGGCGACATTCTGCTTTGGGGCGATGCGGTCGCTCATATCAACATCGCGCGGCGGATCGTCGATGCGCGCAATCCTGGGTGGGGGCAGATTGGAACCGTCTGGCTGCCGCTGCCGCATCTGCTGGTAGCGCCGTTTGTCGCCAATGATTGGCTCTGGCGCAGCGGGGTTGGCGGCTCGATTCCGTCGATGATTGCTTTTGTGCTCGGCGTCGCGGGAATCTACCGCCTGGTGCGTGGGCGGGCGGTGGCTTTAGCTGCGTCGCTGGCGGCTGCGGTCTATGCGTTGAACCCGTCGATGCTCTACATGCAGTCAACGGCGATGACCGAATCGATCTTCCTCGCGGCGGTGATCTGGTCGGTGGTGTACTTCGACGAGTTTCTGCGGGGCTTGTTTCCAGCGGCAGGTGCGGTGCAGGGGCTCCCTGCGTGGCGGGCTATCGAGCGCTGCGGGATGTGCCTGGCGGCGGCGATCTTTACCCGCTATGACGGATGGATCATCGCCTTCGTCGTCGGCCTCTGCGCCGTCGTTGCCGCGTTACGGTGGCTCTCGCTGCGGCCTTCGCAGTTAGAGACTGGAAGGCTGGCGCGCTCGATGATCTGCTTCCTGCTGCTGCTGGCGCTGTGCCCGACGCTCTGGCTGGCGCACAACTACAAGAACAACGGGCATCCGCTCGACTGGCTGAACGGGCCGTACTCGGCCAAGGCGATCGAGAAGCGCTCGTCACGTCCGGGCGATCCGCCGTATCCGGGCAAGAACAACGCACAGGTGGCGGCGCAGTACTTCCTCAAGGCGGCGCGGATGAACACCGGCGAAGGCGGGCGGCAGAACTGGCTGATACTGCTGGCTGTGGCGGGAGTTCTGCTGGCAGCGTTTGACTTGCGCCGCTTCGGGGCGCTGTTTCTGCTCTGGATCCCGCTACCGTTTTACGCCTACTCGGTAGCCTACGGCAGCGTTCCGATCTTTGTGCCGGAGTGGTGGCCTTTCTCTTACTACAACGTGCGCTACGGGCTGGAGTTGCTTCCGGCCATCGCGGTCTTTGTCGCGGTGATTCCGTGGGCGGTCTCGCGCCTGGGACGGCGCTGCCTTACGGTGGGCGCGACGGTTGTGCTGCTGGTTGTCACGTTGCTGGCTTTCAACTCGTCCGCGGCGTGCTTTTCGAGGCGCTCGCGGGACCGAAACTGGGGACGCAAGTGGATGATTCCCATCTGCTACCGCGAAGCCTGGGCGAATAGCCGAAGCCGTGTGCAACTGGAGACACAGGTGGCGCAGGCTCTGGAGGCGGTTCCTGACGGATCGACGATTTTGATGTACACCAGCGAATACGTCGGGGCGATTCAGAAGACGGGGATTCACCTGGATCACATTATCTCGGAGTCCACCGTTTTCGCCTGGGATTCGGCGCGCAGTGCGCCTTCTGCGGGAGCGGACTATATCGTTGCCGTCGAGGGCGATCCGGTCGCCGAAGCGGTTCGCGTTAATCCGCGCGGGCTGACGAAGGTGGCAATCATCCGCACGCAGGGCAAGCCGGAAGTGACGATCTATCGCGGCTCGCGTCCGTAGAAAAGCGCGAAGTTTCAAAGTTTCAAGGTGTCAAAGTTTCAAGGTTGAAGGTCAAGAGCAAGGGTCAAATACCCCGCCCAACCAAGGGAGGGTAATCAGGTCACGCGCGTGGTCGCGGGTTCGGCACCAGATATGGGCAACTTCTCAGGGCGGCTTACGTTCTAACAACGCGATCCAGATGGGAGGCTTTATGCGCTGTCTAATGAAGGTATCGATTCCAACCGAGACGGGTAACCAGTGTGTCATCGACGGTAGCTTGGGAAAGACGATCGAGTCGCTCCTTAACGACCTGAATCCGGAGGCCGTCTATTTTGCCGAGGAGCAGGGAGCTCGAACGGGATTTATCTTCTGCAACGTCAAAGACGAATCGGATATTCCGGGGATGGCCGAGCCGTGGTTTCTTGCCTTCGGCGCCCGGGTTGAATTCCATCCTGCTATGACCTTGGCCGACTTGAAAAAGGCCGCGCCGGGATTTGAACGTGCGGTCAAGAAGTTCGCTCACATGCCGAAAGCTGCGTAAAACGCTGCGGTGCCGCAGGCCACCTAAGAGACAAGCAAAG
>JBEKWD010000349.1:0-3595 GCA_049513435.1 Steroidobacteraceae bacterium
AGCAGAACGGCTCGCGGAACCGTCTGGAAAGGTCTTCGGGTTTCGGTGCCGACGACCGTCGCGGCCTCGAAACCAACAAAACTGAAGAAGGCGAGGACCAGCCCAAGACGAACGCCGCTCGATGTGGTGCCCCGAAGCTGAAGCTGTTGGGCATCAACTACGTGGCCGCGTGTTGAAATCGCAGCTGCAACGATCAGCAGGATCAGCAGGACGGTCGCGCATTCGATTCCCAGCGTCGCTCGGGTGGAGAGCTTGATATCCCGATAGGCGAGGTACCAGGCAACGCCGACGACTGCGACGCTAAGCACAACGGCCAGCGGCATGCCGCCAGCCTCGATCGTCGGCTGATCAAACAGGATGAGCAGATAGTTGGCTGCGCCACTGACCGTCGAGGTGCCAGTGAAGATATAGCCGATCAGGAGCGACCAGCCGCTGATGACCCCCCAGATAGGCCCGAGACCTTTTGCGGCAACGACATAGAGCGATCCGGGTGAGGCTTCGCGACGCGAGAATTCGTTGATGTTCAGTGATACGAGGACCAGCGCGACAGTCGCGATCAGATAGCTCAACCAGGAGCCGTAGCCTGCCATGCCAAATTCCGATGGAAGAGCGAGCACGGGCATCACGGAAGGTGCGATGACACCAATCGCCTGGGCGATGACATCAAACAATGACAAGTAATTTCGCCGCAGCCCCTTTGTATCGGCCACGCCTGCTATCGGGACGGATTCGAATTTCATTGTGTGATCCAAGTGGGGGAGGCAAACCAGGTCCAGTCGTCCCTCTGTATTGAACAACAAGCGAACTTTTTAGATCCACTTTCGCCCTAGCCAGGCATACCACCGAGGGCCGGATTGCGTGGCAGCCGGCGCAGTGGTACATATATAAGCAATAAAACCATGCACGTTTCGTACCACTGTCCGTTCCGGGCAGCGGCTAACTCTCGGGGGCAGGGCTGCGGTGAGGTGAGATGTCTCTGCCTATTTCCCTGGAGCGCCACGGCGACTTGAGTCTGCAAGAGCAGATCTACAGGTTCATACGCGACAAGGTATTAAGTGGCACGTATGCGACCGGCGTGCGCTTGCCTTCGACCCGCGATCTGTCGATGGACCTGCGCGTCTCGCGCACGACCGTACTTCTCGCCTACGAGTGGCTCATCAGCGAAGGCTATGTAGAGACTCTCAAGGGCGTCGGCACTTTCGTGTGCAAGGTCGTGAGCGACGCTGTCGACGCGGGCAATAAGGCCGCTCATCCGATGACGGGCGCTCGCCAGCGATCTAATGCTCCGGCGCGACCGCCTGTCGTTGTGCCGGGCGAGATGCCGACGCTCATCAATAAGGATAGCAAGCGCCCGGCAATCGACTTCTGGTACGGCAGCCCAGATCCACGGCAGTTTCCAATCAAGGCGTGGCGCCGCCTTATCCTGCAGAAGCTCTCCACTCCGAACGCTGGCCTGGCGGAGTATTGCGGACAGGCCGGCGATCAGGATCTGCGGGATGCTATTTCCGAGCACATATCGACCTCTCGCGGCTTCCTTGCCGGACCCGAGCGAATTGTCATCACCAATGGGGCTCAAGAGGGCCTCAATATCATCTCGCGTCTGCTGATCCGGGACGCAACGACCGTTGCGATCGAGAATCCCGGCTACGGCGCTGCGGCGGCGCTGTTTCGTAGCTATGGCGCGAAGCTAGTGCCAGTCCCTGTAGATCAGGAGGGCATCTCGGTAGAGGCGCTCAGTCGCGTGGACGCTAAGCTCGTCTATACGACGCCTTCTCATCAATTCCCCACGGGTGTCGTAATGACACTCGAGCGGCGCCAGGCGTTGCTCGCGTGGGCGCAAAGCACGAATGCCTACATCGTCGAAGACGACTACGATAGCGAGATCATCTACGATCGCCCGCCCATCGCTGCCCTCGCAGCCCTCGATCAGCACGAGCATGTGATCTATGTCGGATCGTTTTCCAAGGCTATCGGGGCCGGCTTGAGGCTCGGTTTCATTGCCTTGCCGTCGGAATTGGTCGCGGCGGCCATCGCCATCAAGAGTATGACGAGCTATGGGCAATCCTGGCTCGAGCAGAGCGCGCTGGCGTCTTTCATTCACGACGGCGCGTTTCGTACCCACCTACGACGCATACGGACCCTCTATCGGTTGCGCCGGGATACGCTGATCGCAGAACTGCGGCGTGCGTTCGGTGCCAAAGTCAAGATTTCGGGGGAAGACTCGGGGCTGCATCTGGTGTGGACACTGCCGCAGGGCTTTCCGAGCGCAGACGAGCTTTCTGCGCGAGCGCGCAAGCTTGGTGTCGGGTTATATACGCCGGCGCGCGCCGGCGCCGTCGAAACGGGCGCGGGCAGCGGCCCGGAGCGTCGACTAATGATGGGGTACAGCGCCCTGACACCGACCGAAATTGTGGTGGCGGTCAAAAAGATCGCTGCAGCCGTGCAGGTGCGAGATCATGCGTAGCCAGATGGGTTGTCGGCTAGCGGTGGCAGTATCGCGGCGCGCCCGCGTGGCTCTGGGTTGCACGCGCCGATTTCGTTACAGTGGGAGCATAGCGCGGCTGCGCCTGGTGCGGTCGCAACGGCCTCTTGTCTAGCGGAGAATCATCGTGCATTTCCTGGTATTTCAGCACGTAGCGGTCGAGCATCCGGGCATTTTCCGCGACTTCTGGAAAGATGCGGGCGTGCGCTGGAGCGCGATAGAACTGGATGAGGGCGAGCCGATTCCCAAAGACCTGACGGCATTTGACGCGCTCATCGTCATGGGCGGTCCGATGGACGTCTGGCAAAGAGAAGAGAATCCATGGCTCACGCCAGAGATCGCCGCGATACGAGATTTCGTCGTAGACCTCGGCCGGCCGTTTCTCGGCGTGTGCCTCGGGCACCAGCTGCTGGCCGAGGCGCTCGGCGGTCATGTGGGTCCCGCCATGCAACCCGAGGTCGGTCCGTGCCCTGTAACTTTGAATCGGCATCACGGCGAGGATCCTCTGCTACATGATTTGCCCTCGCCACTGACGACATTCCAGTGGCACGGGGCAGAGGTCAAGACGCTGCCCGCGGACGCTGTTGTCCTCGCGCATACACCCTTGTGCGCGATTCAGGCGTTCCGCTGGGGACCGTGCGCCTTCGGGTTGCAGTTTCACGCCGAGATCACCGACGAGACCGTCGACGTCTGGGGTCGTATTCCCGCGTATCGATGCTCGCTCGAGACTGCACTAGGGGAAGGAGGCAGCGATCGGCTAGCGGTCGAGACACGGGTAGTGCTGCCGGAGCTCAACAAGACCGCGAGGATCTTGAACGACCGCTTTCTTGGCGTCGTGCAACGCTCTCGGAGTACCGCTCTGGCTTGACTGGCGCTGTCTAGCACAATTATGGACGCACCCGTCAAAGCGCTGGAGTCAACCGCCTGCCGGCCTAGCCTGCGTGTTCACACACCGGAGGAAGCGAAGTCGTTCGTGCAACTGTGCAGCGACGCGGGCTACCAATCCGTGCGTTTCGAAGTGGCAGACATGGCTGGCCTCAGCCGCGGCAAGACCGTTCCGCTCTCGCACGTCGCCGCTTACATGGGCACGGGGTTGAATCTCTATGGCGGAAT
>JBEKWD010000350.1:0-3592 GCA_049513435.1 Steroidobacteraceae bacterium
GCGCATACAGGCCGGCGGCAGCGAGGTAGCCGGCTTGTCGCATGCCACCCCCGAGCATTTTCCGGTGCCGATGGGCCCTGGCAATCAATTGGTGCGATCCGATCAGTAGCGAGCCTGCCGGCGCACCGAGCCCTTTGGAGAGGCAGAAGGATATCGTGTCAAACAGCCGCCCATAAGCGGCGGCAGATTCCTCGCGAGCGACCAAGGCGTTAAAGAGGCGCGCCCCATCCAGATGCATTGCGATACCGTGTTCGATGCAGACACGGCGGATGCGCTCAATCTCCGCCAGATTCCAACAAGCGCCCCCGCCTTTATTGACGGTGTTCTCAATGGCGACCAAGCGCGTCCAGGGCAAATGCGCGTCGTCGCGACGATTGATGTTGGCGCGCACCTGCTCGGCGGTGAAACGGCCGAGGTGGCCCTTGAGCAAGCGCACCGAGGCTCCGGAATTCGCCGCGATACCACCGCCCTCGTATAGATAAATGTGCGCGAGCTCGTCACAAATCACTTCATCGCCCGGCTGCGTATGCAGCTTGATTGCGATCTGATTGGACATGGTGCCGCTCGGGCAATAAAGCGCGGCCTCCCGTCCGAAGAGTGCTGCAGACTTAGTCTGCAGCAGGTTGACGGTCTCATCCTCGCCGAACACATCATCGCCTACCTGCGCCTGCATCATCGCCTCAAGCATCGCCGCAGTGGGTCGGGTGACGGTGTCACTGCGTAGGTCGATCATTTGTGTCATTCGGCCTCCTAGACCTGGCTCTTGACGAGAGCTTTAAATGCCGCAATAGCCTTCTCATCGCGTCGATAGAAGATCCACTGCTTGATCTTCGTTGCCGTCAGAAACCCTGCATCAACGAGCACCCGCAGGTGCTCGGAAGCGGTAGGTTGCGATATTTTCGACTTTTCCGTTATGAATAACCCGCAGACCCCGTCCTTGACGAGGTCGCCGGCGATCTGCGGTGGAAAATGTGCGGTAGGATCCTTGAGCCAATCCAGAATCTGAAGCCTTTTTTCGTTACCGAGGGCTCGCAGTCCGTCTTCCAAAGACATTGCCATATTGCTATATAGCCAATCTCCTATTTTATTGTCAATGACTAGCAGTTGACTGAACTCGTCAGGTGCCTTGCAATGAATAGAATTCTGCTCTGTATCGCGCTGACATTTGCGCTCGCTTGTCCTGCCCTTCCCGCCTCCGTGTTCACCACACGGCTTGACGATCCCAAGGCTATTTATCTGAGCGCTGAGGCGTTCGGCGCACATGCCGATGGGCGCTCCGACGACAGCGAGGCGATCCAGGCGGCCATCGACAAGGCCGGCGTGGGGGGCTCTCTCGGAGGCATCGTTTTCGTACCCTCTGGACGCTACCGAGTGGCGCGCACGATCTATGTCTGGCCGGGTGTGCGCGTCATCGGCTATGGCCCCACGCGCCCGATCTTCGTGCTCGCCGACAACACGCCCGGCTATCAGACGGGCGTTGGCGTCATGGTGATGTTCACCGGCGCTCGTCCCGGCGATCCGACACGCATGGGTAGCCGCGTACCCTTTTCACCCCCCGGCACGGTGCCGCCCAATGATGCCATCGCCGATGCCAACCCCGGCACCTTTTACTCAGCAATGAGCAATATCGATTTTGCGATCGGCCGTGGCAACCCGGCCGCTATCGCAATCCGCTTCCACGCCGCTCAGCACGCGTATCTGAGTCATATGGATTTTCACATCGGTTCCGGGCTGGCAGCGCTGACCCAGATCGGAAATGAGGCCGAGGACCTGCATTTCTACGGTGGTCGCTACGGCATCTTGACCGAAAAGCCTTCCCCTGCCTGGCAATTCACGCTGATCGACTCGAGCTTTGAGGGTCAGCGCGAGGCCGCCATCCGCGAGCATGAGGCTGACCTCACTCTGATCCGCGACAGCTTTCGCAATGAGCTGACCGCCATCGACATCGATCCGAGATACTCCGATGAGCTATGGGTCAAGGACTGCCGCTTTGAACACATCTCCAACGCCGTGGTCGTCATCAGCAACGAGCAGAGCCCGCTCACAGAGATCGGCTTTGAGCATGCCGTCCTGCAGAATGCGCCGACCTTCGCTCGTTTCCGCGAAAGCGGCAAGACGCTAGCTGGCAAGGGCGCGATATACGAGGTGCGCAATTTCAATTACGGACTGATTGTGCCGCGCGAGGGCGTGATGGGAACCATCGGCTCGCTCTACGACGCCGCGACGCTTCAGAGCCTGCCGGCACCTCTGCCGCCTGCCATTTCCGCCCTGCCGCCAAGTCAGGACTGGGTCAATGTCCACACACTCGGGGTCCTCGGCGACGGCACGAGCGACGATACCGCCGCGATCCAGGCAGCTATCGCGACGCGGCGCGTGCTGTATTTTCCCAGCGGCCATTATGTGGTCAGCGACACGCTGGCGTTGAAGCCCGACACGGTACTGATCGGCCTGCATCCTGCACTGACCCAATTCGACCTGCCGGATGGTACGGCCGGCTATCAGCATGTAGGCGCGCCCAAGGCCGTACTGTCCACGCCCAGTGAAGGCACGAACATGGTCAGTGGCCTTGGCATCTTCGCCGGCGGCGTCAATCCACGCGCTGTGGCACTACTGTGGAAGGCAGGGGCCCACTCACTTGTCGATGACGTGCGCCTACTGGGCGGACACGGTAGCGGGACCAATCCATATAACAATGACCACACTGCCGATCCGGATCTACACAAGCGCTGGGACGGGCAATACCCGAGCCTGTGGGTGACTGACGGCGGCGGTGGCACGTTCGCCGATATCTGGACCCCAGACACGTTTGCGCAGGTAGGCTTTATGGTGTCGAACACGAAGACGCCTGGCCATGTCTATGAGCTCTCCGTTGAACACCATGTACGCAACGAGATCAAATTTGATCATGCGGAAAATTGGGACATCAACGCACCGCAAACCGAAGAGGAGGCCGGCGAGGGTCCCGAAGCGCTGTCGCTGGAGTTCGATTATTCGGCGAACATCACCGTCGCCAACTATCACGCCTATCGCGTCACGCGTTCGCGCGCGCCCTTCTCCGCTGCTGTGCGCCTCTATCATTCCGCGAGCATTCGGTTCCGCAACGTGCATGTGAATGCCGAGAGCGGCTTTGCCACCTGCGATAACAATGGCTGCGGCACGTTTTTGCGGATTAGCAAGTATCCCTATGAGAATGCGATCGAGGACATGACGCATCAGCTGCAAGTGCGCGAGCGCGAATTTGCACTGCTCGACATTCCTGCGGACGCGGCGGCGCCTGAGCCTGCCGATGCATCGGCGGTACTGGCGCCAGGGGCGAAAATCGAGAAGCTGGCCGATGGCTTCTTTTCCATCTCCGGCGCGGCGGTGGATGCGGCGGGGAAGCTATTTTTCGTCGATCACCACCAGCAGCGCATCTTCGGCTGGTCGGGGCTGGAGGGACTCACGATCGAGCGCGACAATCCGCTCGATCCGGTCAATCTGGCGTTTGACAAGGCAGGAGATCTGCTGGTGCTCTCGTCCGACGGAGCGCAGGGGACCGTATATAGCTTTCGCCCTGGATCCCCCGCGGATCAACTCACGTTGCTTGCGCCCC
>JBEKWD010000351.1:0-3575 GCA_049513435.1 Steroidobacteraceae bacterium
AACTCGCACGGCGTGGTTGCGATTCGCGATCGCGAGGTCACGCACGCGGACGTCGAGCACGTGATCGAGGCGGCCAAGGCGGTCGCGATTCCGGCAGACCAGCGCATCCTGCATGTGTTGCCGCAGGAATTTCTCATCGATGGTCAGGAGGGCATCCGCGATCCGATCGGCATGTCCGGGGTGCGACTCGAGGCCAAGGTGCACATCGTGACCGGCGCGGACAGCGCGGCGCAGAACATCATCAAATGCGTGCAGCGCTGCGGTCTCGTGGTCGAGGACGTCGTACTGGAGCAGCTGGCTTCGAGCTTCGCGGTGCTGACCGATGATGAAAAGGAGCTCGGTGTGTGCCTGGTTGACGTCGGCGGCGGCACCACCGATATCGCGGTGTTCAGCGCCGGCGCGATTCGCCATACCGCCGTGATACCGATTGCCGGCGATCAGGTGACCAACGACATCGCCGTCTCGATGCGCACGCCGACGCAGTACGCCGAGGACATCAAGATCCGCTATGCCTGCGCGCTCTCGCAGCTGGCCAATCCCGACGAGAGCATCGAGGTGCCCAGTGTCGGGGACCGTCCGGCGCGGCGCCTCGCGCGCCAGACGCTGGCTGAGGTCGTGGAGCCGCGTTACGAGGAACTGTTCAACCTGATTCGCGAGGAATTGCAGCGCAGCGGTTTCGAGGAAGTCATCGCCGCCGGCATCGTGCTGACCGGCGGCAGCGCGCGCATGGAAGGGGCGATCGATCTGGCCGAGGAGATCTTCCATGTGCCGGTGCGCCTCGGGCTGCCGGGCCAGGTCAAGGGTCTGGGCGATGTCGTGCGCAATCCCATCTATTCGACCGGCGTGGGGCTGCTGCTCTACGCGCGCGAAAACGCGTCGCCTGCTTCGCGCTCGGCCGCCCTCAGCGGCAACCTGACGGGCGCATTCGATCGCATGAAGAGTTGGTTCAAAGGCAATTTCTGATCAATCGACCCCGGAACTCAACGTAAGGAGCTGACATGTTTGAACTGATGGATGCATACAGCCAAAGCGCTGTAATCAAGGTGATAGGCGTGGGAGGCGGCGGCGGCAACGCGGTCTCTCATATGGTGACCAGCGGCATCGAGGGCGTGGATTTCATTTGCGTCAATACGGACTCGCAGGCGTTGAAGGCCTCGAAGATCAAGACCTCGCTGCAGATCGGAGCGAGCATTACCAAGGGACTGGGCGCGGGCGCCGATCCTGAAGTGGGCCGGCAGGCCGCAATGGAGGACCGCGATCGCATCGTCGAGCTGATCGAGGGCTGCGACATGCTGTTCATTACGGCCGGTATGGGCGGGGGCACCGGTACCGGGGCCGCGCCGGTCGTGGCGCAGATTGCGCGCGAGCTCGGCATCCTCACGGTTGCGGTCGTGACCAAGCCGTTTCAGATGGAGGGCGGCAAGCGCTGCATGGTCGCCGACCATGGGATCGCCGAGCTGACCAAGACCGTCGACTCGCTCATCACGATCCCGAACCAGAAGCTGCTCACGGTGCTGGGACCTGCGACCACATTGCTCGATGCGTTCAAGGCCGCGAATCAGGTTCTGCAGGGGGCGGTTCAGGGCATCGCCGAGCTCATCACGCGCCCGGGCCTGATCAACGTCGATTTCGCTGATGTACGCACGGTCATGAGCGAGACCGGCATGGCCATGATGGGCAGCGGATCGGCCAGCGGGGAGAACCGCGCGCGTCAGGCCGCCGAGACGGCGGTGTCATCGCCGCTGCTGGAGGATATCAATCTTGCGGGCGCGCATGGCATCCTGGTCAACGTGACCGCGGGCCTGGATCTCTCGATCGGCGAGTTCGAGGAAGTGGGCAATATCGTCAAGGAGTATGCCTCCGAGGACGCGACGGTGGTGGTCGGCACGGTCATCGATCCGGATATGTCCAATCAGATCCGCGTAACCGTCGTTGCCACCGGTCTGGGTCGAGGCGCCGCCGCGCAGCGCATGCGCGCCGAAGCGACGCGCGAGACGCGCAGTGAGCTCACGGGACGCGATTGCGTTGGTGCGCGCGTCGAGCCGGGTGCATTGCGTGCCGCTCGTCCGCGCGGGCCCCTGAGCCAGAGCGACTACAGCGCACTCGAGCGCCCGACCATCGTGCGGCACCAGCAACGTGCTGTAGGCGATGGCCTGCGTACGGAGCCGGAGCCGGAGGAGCTGCTGGATATTCCGGCGTTTTTGCGACGTCAGGCCGACTAGAGCGGCACACATGCGCCTCTGGCCTAGGGCGCGAGGGGCTCGCCCTATGCTAGGTTAGCGTCAAGTCATGAGGCAGCCAGTCCTGGTCTATGCAGGACGGGTTGCCGGCGGACCAATGATTGAAGGTTCAAGCTATGGTCGGACAAAGAACGTTACGCACCTCGATTCGAGCGACCGGGGTGGGATTGCATACCGGCAAGCAGGTCATGATGACGCTGCGGCCGGCACCACCCGATAGCGGTATCTGCTTCCGCCGCGTCGATCTGCCGCAACCGATCGACATTGCCGCGCGCGCCGCGAATGTGGGGGAGACCACGCTGGGTACCACGCTCGTGAATGGTTCGGCGCGCATCTCGACGGTCGAGCATCTGCTGTCAGCCTTTGCGGGCCTGGGCATCGACAACGCCATCATCGAGGTCACCGCGGGCGAGGTGCCGATCATGGATGGCAGCGCCGGGCCGTTTGTATTCCTGCTGCAGTCGGCGGGCATCGAGGAGCAGGCGGCTCCCAAACGCTTCATCCGCATCAAGAAGACAGTGCGGGTCGAAGACGGCGACAAATGGGCCCGCTTTGACCCGTTCGAGGGCTTCAAGGTCAATTTCGAGATCGAATTCGATCACCCGGTCTTCAAGCGTCGCCTGCAACGCGCCTCGATGGATTTCTCCACGACTTCATTTCTCAAGGAGATCAGTCGCGCTCGCACGTTCGGCTTCATGCGTGATCTGGAGACGCTGCGCGCGCACAACCTCGCCCTGGGCGGCACGCTCGAGAATGCGATCGTACTCGACGATGTCGGCGTGATGAATGAAGATGGCCTGCGATACGAGGACGAATTCGTCAAGCACAAGATCCTCGATGCGATCGGTGATCTGTATCTGCTCGGTCACAGCCTCATCGGCGAATTCAGCGGTCACAAGTCCGGTCACGGTCTGAACAATGCGTTGCTGCGCGCATTGCTGCAGGACCCTGAGGCCTCGGAAGAGGTCGTGTTCGAGAGCGCCGAGCAGGCGCCCATTTCGTACGTTGCGGCCCAGTCGGTCGCGACGCAGGCGCTGGCGTCCTAAGGCTTTTAGCTCACTGCGACGCGCACGCGCGTGCACTGCATCGCAGCATCACGCGCGGCGATCTGGGCTTCGATCGCCACGAGCGCATAGCGCAGACGCGTGCACCAGGCTGCCGAATCGGCAAAGACCACGAGCTCGGTGCCCTTGGGCACGGCATTGACGATATGCGTGGCCAGCTCGGCCGGCACGAGCTCGCGCAGCCAGTGCACCCAGGACTGCTGCTGCGGCAGCCGCGCGGCGAGCTCGCGCAGTTGCGGACCTGTGCTCAGTAAGTCTTTGATTTTGGAAG
>JBEKWD010000352.1:0-3559 GCA_049513435.1 Steroidobacteraceae bacterium
CGGCGCTTCGTAACAGCCGCACGCGATCAACACGTGTCGGGCGCGCACTCGACCGATCGTCTCATCGTTGTGGAACAACACTTCGTGCCCAAACCCAGGCTGCCCATCGCGAGATCCCTTGAAACACGCCCACACGGTCGCCGGAGCGATGTGTCGCAAATGGGTCAGCGCTTCCGCCCGCGCGATCAGCGCCTTGCCCTTATTGTAGGTCGCACCCGGTAACCGGGATTCGACGCAAAACTCGCTCGGCGGCTGTCGGTAGATCTGCCCGCCAAGCCGCGGCTGCTCGTCAAGGAGACACACCTCGAGCTTAAGGCCGCATGCGATGATGGCCGCCGCCATGCCCGCGGGGCCGCCGCCGATGATGGCGAGATCACATGCCTCAGTGCTGTTCAGGACGGTCACTGCTCGAGGATTGCTCACCGGACGAACCTCTGATCGAACGCACTTCAAGTCCGGCGCTGACACGCGTAAGGCAAGCGCGTACCAGCCGCCACGCGCCCTTATTGCGTGCAGCGACATCGACTCCCACGCGGATTTCCACCACACACTCGAAGCAGGTACCCATGTTGCAGTAGGGGCCTCGACCCTGCTGCAGGCTGTCTTCGCGGAATCTCCGTTCGCCGTGCGCGAGCAGGGCGGCGGCAACGGTCTCGCCTTGATATGCCTGCACCCGTGCGCCTTCGAACAAGAAATTGCAGCGCTCGCCGCGATGAGTACCTTGAGTCACTCGCAGATTCATGGCGTATGGTAGTCCAATTGAGTCGACGCGAAGCGCGCGGCGCGATAGAGGCCGATGGGCATCGAGGTGCTTCCAGTACTGATGAGCTCACTGATCAGCCGCGCGTAGGTTGGCCCCAACGTAAAGGAGGAGCCTCCCGCTGCGATGAACACTCCCGGCAAGGAATCGATGGCGCCGAGTACCGGAAGGTGATCGGGGGCTACACATGCAACGCCGCTCCAGCTGCGGATCACGCTCAACGCTGAAGTGGCCGGAACGACGTGGCATGCGACAGCCGAGCTGCCCGCGAGCGCGAGCTCTTGCAGCTCGGCATCCGCCGCTGCTTCCAGTCCGCCATTGGGCAGACGCGCGGGCCAGCCGCCGCCGATTAGCACATTGCCCGCTTCCACTTGCTTGATGGAGAGGCGCCGTCCCATGTGCTGAACCAAGTGGCTGATCAGCGGCGCGGTGCGTTGAGTTGCCATCATCTGCAGACCCACGGGCGTCAGCGGAACGGCGGCGCCGAGCGGCGCTAGAATCTGGGGGGACCACGCGCCAGCGGCGATCAGCACTGCTGCCGCATCGACGGTCGCGACCGCCGTGCGGGCGTTCGAGCCGACGGCGGCTACCGACTCGAGCATGAGACGCCAGCTCCCCGCATTCGATTCCAGCGCTCGCACGCGTGCGTGTAGCTCGAACTTCGCGCCGGCAGCTCGAGCGGCTGCGGCATACGCGGGGGCCACCCATCTTGGATTCGCATGACCCTCTGCAGAACAAAAACTCGCCGAGCGGATGCCGGCCGACAGGTAGGGCGCGATGCGGCGCAGCTCCTTGCCATCGAGCATGCGCACGTCGAGACCCCCGCGCGTCTCCAATTCTACCTTTTGCAACAGCAGACGATGATCGGTCTCTGTCTCCGCGAGCATGAGGCCGCCGTGCATCGATAGTTCAAGGTCGTGTGCGAGCTCCTTTGGCAAACGCCGCCAATCTTCAATCGCCTGCAAATTGATAGGAATCAGTTGCGCCAGGCGCTCAGGATCTGACAACAGCACGTCGAGCATGCGCGGCTCGAGCTGAAAATGCAGTGACCCCGCGTTGCGTCCGGATGCGCCCCGATTGACTTCTGCCTGATCGATGATGATCACGCACCGCCCGCGCCGAGCAAGATGCCAAGCGGCCGCACAGCCGACGAGCCCAGCCCCGACCACAGCTACATCGCAGGACGCGCTCAAGAGAATCTCCTAATGGCGACCCCTGACACCTCACTCCACCAGCGTTGCGTACTGCTCGATGTCGCGCGACGAGCTTCCGACACCGATCCGATAGCGGCCCGGGATTACCTGCCATCGATGTCGCGCATCGTCCCACACCGACAGCGCACGCCGATCGATATCGAACCGAACATCACGTCGCTCGCCGACGGCGAGCTCAATCCGTTCGAACCCCTTGAGTTGCCATGGAGGCTCACCCGCGGCGCGCGGAAAGCCAACGTAGAGCTCGACCACGGTCGCGCCATCGTGTTGCCCAACGTTCGTCACGCTTCCCTCGATGCGCCATGCGCTCCCGCCGCTGTGCGTCACGCGCAATGGTCCGATGCGGTAACGCGAGTAGGATAAGCCGAAGCCGAAAGGAAACAATGGTGCTTGCCCCTTTGCATCATAGTACCGATAACCGACGCTAAGACCTTCAGCATAGGTGACCGTCCCCGCGACTCCCGGAAAGTGCGCCGGCATTGTGTCCAGGCCCTGCCATTCGCTGCGCGGAAAGGTCATCGGCAGTTTACCTGAGGGGTTCGCATCCCCGAACAAGATCCCGGTGATCGCGGCGCCCGCCTCCTCGCCGGCATACCATGCCTCGAGCACCACGGCAGCCTTGGTGAGCCACGGCATGAGTACCGGGCCCACCGTGTGAAGCACCACCACGGTGTGCGGGTTGGCCGCGGTCACCGCGGCGATCAGGTCGTTCTGATCCCCCGGCAGATTCAGACTCGTTCGATCGCCGCCTTCGGATACGTTATCGCTCGCAAACACGATCGCTACATTCGCCTGGCGTGCCGCTGCGACGGCCCTCATCAGCAAATCGTCGGGCTCCTGCCAGCCCCATTCGAGCGTAGGCTTTGAGATCGTCGCGGCCCTCGAATACTCGAGTCGAATGGTAACCGGCTTGCCGCCCGTCAGCGTGGTGACTCCGTGCGTAATCGACGAAAATTGTTCGTTCAAGGTATGTACCACTTCGCGTCCGTCGATATAGAGCACCGCATCGCCGCCGCCGCTCAACGAGAACCGATAGCGCCCGGTCTTGGGTGGGTTCAACGCGCCCTGCCACCGCACGGACCAGACGGGCGGCAAGCCGGAGGGCGGTTCGTGTAGACCGATCGTGGGTTCGACGGTCTGCTTGAGAATCGGACCGCTCCAATCCGCGGTGCCATACCAGAACGCGGTAAGTCCGGAGCCGCTCCGGCTCAACGGCGAAAGAGCCGAGGCCGGCACGGTCGGGAGCGCCCCCGTGCCGAGCGTGCCGCGAGCGTAGCTCACTTTTATCGAGGCACCGGCGCGTTCGGTGATTGTCGCGAGCGGTGTGCGGACCTCGATGGCGGGATCGTTCACGAATCCGCCGTAGCGCTCAGTGGTCTGGACGTGCTCTCCAGCATCATCTCCGATCACGGCTACCGTTCGAACGTTCGCGTTGAGAGGCAACACCCCGCGTTGGTTCTTGAGTAGCACCACCCCTTGCGAAGCAATCCTCAAGGCGAGCGCGCGGTGGGCAGCAGTCCTCACATCTGCATCAGCGGTTCTCTTCGTATCCGCGCTGCCGCCGTGCACGCACTCCACGAGGCCT
>JBEKWD010000353.1:0-3543 GCA_049513435.1 Steroidobacteraceae bacterium
TGCAGACCCTCGACGAGTCAGCCAAGGAAAAGATGGGTTTCGATGTCGAATATCGTTTGTTGATGTCCGATGGCAGAGTCAAGTACGTCCACGCCAGTGGCCAAGCGGTGAGTACCGGCGCCCTCGAAATTGTAGGCGCCATCCGTGACATCACTGAACGCAGTCGGGCCGAAGAGGCTTTACGCCAAGCGCAGGGCGATCTCGCACGCATCAACCGGGTCACAACGATAGGAGAGTTGGCGGCATCCCTGGCGCATGAACTCAGTCAACCGATCAGTGGCGCGACGACCAACGCCAACACCTGCCTGCGAAGGCTCGAGCGCGACGATCTCGATCCGGGTGAACTGCGCGTGCTCGTGACTAGATTTGCGAGAGATGCGCAAAGGGCTTCTGACATTATTGGCAGGATCCGCTCACTATTCGTGAGAGGCACCTCCAATCGCGAGGTTATTGATGTAAACGAGGTCAATCAGGAAATCGTGACTCTGTTGCGCGATGAGGCGGTGCGATTCAACATATCGGTGCGGACGGAACTGGCAGCCGATCTTCCTCGGATCGTCGGAGATCGCGTGCAATTGCAGCAGGTCGCGATGAATCTCATCGTCAACGGCATCGAAGCGATGAAGGACGTTGATGGAATACGGGAGATGGTCATCAAGTCACAGCGAGCTGACAACGAGCAGATTCTTGTTTCGATCAGCGATACTGGCATAGGCTTTCCGCCGCAACTGGCGGAACAGATATTCGACCCATTCTTTACCACCAAACCCCAAGGCACCGGCATGGGGTTACGCATCAGCCGTTCAATCATTGAGTCGCATGGTGGGCGCTTATGGACGGTCAGTACCCCAGGGCGCGGCGCAACCTTTCATTTGGGCCTTCCCGCCGCTGGAAAGGTTGCCTAGCGCCCGATCAAAAGGCAATGCTGAAGTGCACGCGGCATGCCACGTATGGGCCCGTCAATCACAGCGATCCGTTGCGGCGCGCGGAACAACATCAGACCAAATTCAGCAATACGGTCCGCCCGCTGCCCGTGTAGTGCGCAGAAATGCGGTGCGCGTTTTCTAAGTCCGCCCGCGGGGTGAGCTATCGCATGATCAGTGGGTGTTCGGCTTTCTTTTGTTCCTGCGTCGGCAACTCGCCCAGTATGTCGAGCGCGGCGCCAAGCCCCGGCGCATCAATCCGGTCACGCGAGTCTGCCTGGCGCTGCTCTCGCGACTCTTTGAATGGCGTGACGCTTTGGTGGTGGTTCGTCCCGAGACCATGATCCGCTGGCACCGTGCAGGATGGAGACTATTTATGGCGACTAAGGTCTCGACCCGGCCGACCGGCCCATCCCGAAGTCAGTACAAGCTCTGATCCGGCGCATGGGGAGAGAACCTACCTGGGGCGAGGAACGCATCGCCAATGAGCTTCTTTTGAAGCTCGGCATTCAGGTTTCGCCGCCCCCCGTGCGCAAATACCTTCCCCCTCGCCTACCTGGCGAGCCCAGAGGTGATCTGCGCTGGTCGACCTTCTTGCGCCTGCACGCCCAAGGCATCATTGCGTGTGATTTTGCCGTCATCGTCACCGCAACCTTCCGCATGCTGTATCTGTTTGTCGTGACAACACAACAAATCATATCATCGGCCTGAGAAATATTCGCGGGCATGGCGAGATGGTCGCGGTACGCGGCGAATTTACCGCGCTCACCCGTGTGTCCTAGCACGCAGTGGTTTACCGGTTTGA
Source organism: Steroidobacteraceae bacterium (assembly GCA_049513435.1). Lineage (GTDB taxonomy): Bacteria > Pseudomonadota > Gammaproteobacteria > Steroidobacterales > Steroidobacteraceae > FEN-1191. Next base: position 1,729 of record JBEKWD010000353.1, read on the forward strand.
ATTCGAAAGCCGCTCGACCTCCCTCGTTTTCACGAGTACGTACTCTGGCTCCTCAACTGGCCAAGAAAGGTATTTCCGTCTAACCAAGCTCTCAATCTTCGAGCGGTTCCTTTGAAACGCCTCAACGCGCCCAGCACTGTCAAGACCATTGGTACCAAAGTGATCATCTAGCGCCTCACGGCTGAGGGCGCACTGAACGGGACTTCCAAACGCTGCGCCAACAAACGTAACGATATCTCGACTAAAATCGTAACGTGCAGTTCGGCCGTCGAACGTCAAATCGATACCTGGAAGGATTTCACGAGCGCGTCCCAGAATCCTTAGGAGTAGATCGCGCGCGTGCGCAGCCAAATTCCGCATTCCCTCCAGAAGATACTTTCGCCAATGTGGCCCGCGCTCATAGGCTTCTTCCCAGACGTCCTTCAATTCACCGGGTCGTCTTTCCGCGAGAGCTTCTATCAATCGCTCCGCCTGCCGCAGATCCTTGTCACGCTTTGCGATCGCTGCCGGCCTAAGCAGGGAAAGAATTAACTTGTGGATCGCATAGCGCTCCGGCGCCGGAACATGGACGTAAATACCTGACCCGTGCAGGACAACCGCTGGCGCGGGGTCACGAATCAGAAAGTCGAGGAAACGCAAGGGCTGCGCATTTGTCTTTAGCGAGGGAAGCATCTGTGGCGCATCTGTGTCGGGCCCCTCATTTGGCGTGACGAAGTCGACACGAACTCCGCCCTTCGCTCCGTAGCTGGTTGCGGGACCGTATCCGGTAATGTTTGGTATCTCACGAAATGTTTTGTCGGCGCTCTTTAGGACATGAATCATTGGCGGAGTTTCGTCGCCCGTTGCAATCGAAACGCTCGTGAACTGCGCGATGTCGACATCACTTGTTTGAAGCAGCGCGCCCGGAAGTCTGATACCCATCATGGCTGGATATACTTGATATGCGACCGTCCCGACGAGTACTGAGCGAAGCCGGAAGACACCCGATCTCGCCAGCACCGCCACCACCTCGCCTATTTGCGGAATGGGCGGCAGAAGCCCTAGAGATCGCACCAGCGTCGATACTAATGCTCGACGCTCGCGTTCATCATCTCGCGCTTGCTTATGCTGTGCGATCCGCTCGAGCAGTTCTGGAGATTCCGGCCCAACATATCGTTGCGAGCGGCCTTCCGCAGACGTCGTTTGAAAGTACCAATAGCGGCGTCCTTTAATCGTCTTCGGAGTAAAGGTTCCATTATCTGGAAAGGACTCGCCAAAGGCAGCCGCTGCGCAGCGCTCTAGTAGCTCCGCATATGTGGTCTGGACGACGAGTGATGGGGCGGCCATGGGAGACTCATTCTTATACGCAATCCGCGGAATGAGTATAACGAGTTATACTCAACGCGCAAGATGCGTATAATAGAGGCCCACAGCAGGCAACTGAGTCTGTTTTCTTCGGCCCTCGTCGATCCGACTAGGGATGATTCCTCACGGCGCACGCAAAGGCGTAACAGCGAGACGCTCGAACAGCCGAGGGTTCAAATCATCTCACCGGTAAGTGACTGATAATTAAGTAATTTCCTAAGAATTGGTAGCGGGGGCAGGATTTGAACCTGCGACCTTCGGGTTATGAGGCGCACGGCGGGGTAATGGGGTCTTTAAAATCAGTCACTTGCAGCGCTTGCCACCCCATTATCCCGCCTATTCAAGGCACAATTTGGGCACACCCAATTTGTCCTGGACACGATCTGGGCACAGAGCGCGAGACATGCGGCATTTTGAGAAGCCACTCAGGCGGCGTTGACCAAGATTCTCCCGGGTGAGGAAGATCGCTTC
>JBEKWD010000354.1:0-7120 GCA_049513435.1 Steroidobacteraceae bacterium
ACGCAATGGTACTGCGTACTACCGTGCAGCGCGAATGGCGTCAGTTCTTGACCAGGTATCCGGTGCTTTTGCTTCCGGTTTCGGGTGAATTGCCATTCACCGACGGGCTCGACCTGCAAGGTGAGGCCGGTTTTCAGCGTGTGTGGAATGCGCAACTCCCGATGCGGGCGCCGCCGGCCCTCGGGCTACCGGGTCTCTCGGTCAGCACAAACCTGATCGGTTCTGTTCCAGTTGGCGTCCAAATCCTTGCCAATCATTTTCGCGAAGATTTGTGTTTGCTGGCGGGCAGGGCGATAGAGGCACGCGGCACTCCCTCCTCTCCCATCGATCCGATGTTCTAAGTCAGTGGGTCGATCAGAGATATGCAAGGGTTCTGGATAATTCTCGGGGCTGCGGTGCTGATAGTGGCGTTCGTCGATGTATTCCTGGTCGTGTTGAATTATGACGAGACCGGGTTTCTCGCGACCCGCTTGTGCAGGATTCAGTGGTACTGCCTACGCAGCGTGACTCGGCATCTGGCACGGCGCTGGCGACCATTCGCGCTGCGCCAGGTCACTGGACTGAATTTATCTCTTAGCGTGACAGTTTGGCTCGGGTGCGTCGTCGTCGGTTTCGGGTTCATCTACTACGGCTTCATGATCGGAGCGAATTTTGAGTATGACGGCCGCGGGGTGGGTGCTGGGCTATTCAGCGCCCTGTACTTGAGCGGCGCACAGCTATCCACCGTTGGTACATCTCAGATAAACCCTCAAACCGATTTGCTGCGCGCGCTCACTATTGCCGAGACCTTGATCGCGCCGTTGCTAATCACGTTGATTCTTACCTTTTTGCTTGGCGTTTACCAGGTGATCCGAGACCTTCGCACCTTGGCGTCCAACTTCTCTAATGCAGAGCACGGCGTCGGTGACCCCCTTGTCAACCTACAGCCATACTTTCCCAGTGGCCAAGGATTGGACGGGTTTCTTCAAGCGATCAGCGACAGCTTTTGGGCCTATGCCGATGGATTGCGCATGCATCATGTTGCCTACTTCTTTCAAAGTGGAAGAGATCAGTTTTCTCTGCCCTATGTACTTCACATGTTCGGAGGAACACTTGCCGCACTGCGCTGGGGGCTGCCCGCGGGAAACTCTGTCGCTCAGCAGCCCCTGCTTGTTCGCCTGAGCTCTCAGTTCGAGCGCTTCGTCGACTACTTGCATCAACAGCTTGGCTGGACTAACGCTACGTCGGAACCCGTCTCCTTTGAAGAATTTGCCACCACCCATCTTGGAAGTCTGGCGGCGCCGGACGTCTGGGTGCGTCGATTCTTGCACATGACAGGTGAGATGATGCGGCTCGCAAAGATAGACGCCATAAGTGATTCGCGGGAGGCCTATACGCGGTATCGGCAATGGCTCCCCTTCGCACAGCGCTCTGCGCAGGTGACATCGGTGGTGAGCCTTGATTTGGACTATCAACCGATGCTCATGGCGTAGATTTTCGAAGCAGCGCTGCGCAGGCGTAGGCGGTCGTTATGAAATCCAAGGGATACCTCATTCTCGGAATTGTCGACGCGCTCGGCGCCTGCTCTCTGGCCCCGCATTATCAACGTCCCGATACGGCAAGCATACCCGCAGAGTACCAGGAAGCGCGCGGTTGGAAGCTGGCAACGCCGTCGGACGCCCAGGCACGGGGGCCGTGGTGGACGGTCTTCCAAGACGCGAGTCTCGATGCGCTCGAATCTCAAGTAGCGGACGCCAATCAGGATCTGAAGGCAGCGTTTGCCCGGTTACAGGAAGCGCGAGCGCAGACCCAGATAGCTCGGGCGGGAGAGTTCCCGACCGCGACAGCCGATTCGAGCGCTAATCGTACTCAAGCATCCGTGAATTCGCCGACTTACGATTCGCGCGAACCGGCGCAATACAGCGATTTTATCGCGGGGGTAACCCTATCTTACGAGATCGACCTGTTTGGCCGGGTACGCAATACCATTGCCGGAGCGCGCGACGCCGAACAGGCGACGGCAGGCGACTTGGCCGCCCTTGACCTCAATCTGCGCGCTGATCTTGCCGACGATTATTTCGCACTCCGCGGTTTGGATGCGCGGCAAGAGCTACTAGATCATACGGTCCGCGACTACCAACGGGCGTTGACGCTGACCGAGGTCTTGTATCGTGGCGGAATGGCGGCAAACGCCGACGTGCTGCAGGCGCGGGCGCAGCTCGAGGCCGCCACGACCTCCGCGGAAGACAGCCGCTTGCAGCGTTCGCAATATGAGCACGCCATCGCAACCCTCGTGGGACAACAAGCATCGAATTTTAGATTGACAGCCCAGCCTCTCCCGCCAGCGTCTGCGCCTCCACCTATAGCGCTGGGTCTGCCGTCCCAGCTGCTCGAGCGCCGCCCGGACGTAGCGGCCGCTGAGCGGCGAGTCGCCGCCGCCAACGCGCGCATCGGAGTCGCCCGCGCCGCCTTCTTCCCCGTTTTCAGTTTGGCGGGGGCGGCCGGAACAGAGAGCTTCTCGCTTGCCAACTGGATGCTGGCGCCAAGCCGTTTTTGGTCGATCGGGCCACAGGGCGTAGTAGCTCTTCTCGATGGTGGTCTGCGCCGAGCCCAGTCGGCTGCCGCCGTGGCGACCTATGAGGAGCAGGTAGCGAATTATCGCGCTAGCGTACTCACAGCCCTTCAAGAAGTGGAGGACAACCTTGCCGCGCTGCGCCAACTGGAACGGGAAAGCCGCAGCCAGGCCGCAGCCGTCGCCGCAACACAGGGAGCACTCGATCAGGCGAATTTCCGCTATCGGAGCGGCCTCGTCACCTATCTCGAGGTTGTGTCGACGGAAAACGCTGCGTTGGCCGCACACATCACGGCAATCGATATCAATGCGCGCCGCCTTACGGCTAGCGTCCAGCTAATAAAGGCCTTGGGAGGCGACTGGAACCGTGCGACCACGGGTCTTTCGAGCGAAATGTCCAATCGCCGCGCGCAAGTCCAAGCCAACGGCGGATCGAGCGGCCAGCATGCGACCACCGCCCAACAAGTCGCGGTCGCAATCAAGTTAAGGAGCAGCAACGATGACTAGAAGCGTCGCGGATCAATTCATAGATACATTGGTGGCGGCCGGCGTGAAGCGCATATTCGGGGTCGTCGGCGATAGCCTCAACGGCCTGACCGATGTCGTGCGCCGGCGCGGAGACGTCGAGTGGGTGCACGTTAGGCACGAAGAGGTGGCGGCGTTCGCGGCGGGCGCCGAAGCGCACTTGACGGGGGATCTCGCGGTATGCGCCGGCAGCTGCGGACCGGGCAATCTGCACCTGATCAATGGCCTGTTCGACTGCCATCGGTCACGGGTACCGGTGCTCGGGATCGCGGCACATATTCCCTCGGGGGAAATCGGTGCGGGCTACTTCCAGGAGACTCACCCACAGATTCTCTTCCAAGAGTGCAGCCACTATTGCGAGCTAATCTCCGGTTCTGACCAGATGCCCCGGATCCTGGAGGTGGCAATCCGTGAAGCGGTGAGCAAGCGCGGCGTCTCGGTGGTAGTGATACCCGGGAATGTGGAGGCGCGTCACGGTCTTGTGTGGCTCGGGATGTCAGGGAACGCACGATCTGCTCCTCAGGTTAGGCGAGTGTTTGCAGTCGCCCATGGTGCATGCGCTGCGTGGCAAGGAACATGTCGAGTGGGAGAATCCCTACGACGTCGGCATGACCGGCCTGATCGGATTTTCATCCGGTTACTATGCGATGCTCGATTGCGACGTGCTGCTGATGCTCGGCACCGACTTTCCCTATCGTCAGTTCTACCCCCATGGTTCTGGGGTTCGCATCGTACAAGTGGATGTGAGAGCCGAGAACATCGGGCGTCGCACGCCTGTAGAGTTCGGCGTCGTGGGCGACGTGCGCGCAACCCTAGAAGCGCTGCTGCCGCTGCTCGAGCATAAGAACGACGATTCACATCTCGCGCTGGCGCGAGAACACTACGTGAAAACCCGCAAGGGTCTTGACGAGCTGGCGGTTCCTAAGTCCGACAAGCGCGGCATCCACCCGCAGCAAGTCGCCAAGGCAATTAGCGATCAGGCTGCGGCAGACGCAATCTTCACCTGCGACGTGGGCCTGCCCACGGTATGGGCTGCTCGTTACCTGGCGATGAATGGCAAGCGGCGGCTTATCGGTTCGTTCTGGCACGGGTCCATGGCGAATGCGATGCCACACGCGATCGGGGCGCAAGCCGTATTTCCTCAGCGGCAGGTTATTTCGCTGTCGGGAGATGGCGGGTTCACCATGTTGATGGGCGACTTCTTAAGCCTGGTGCAGCTGGGATTGCCCGTAAAAGTGGTCGTGTTTAACAACGGCGCCCTCGGTTTTATCGAACTCGAGCAGAAATCCTCCGGATTCCCCAACATCGGTACGGATCTTAAGAATCCGAATTTCGCCGCCATGGCCGAGGCCGTCGGCGTGCGCGGAATCCGCCTTGAAAAGCCGAGCGATATCGATGTTGGTATCGCCACTCGCCATGCCGCCGGCCATCACTGTGGAAATGGCGAAGGGCTTTTCGCTCTACATGCTGCGTGCGGTGATGAGCGGCCAGACCGATCAAATCATCGACCTTGCCCGCTCGAACCTCTGGCGCTAGCGGAGTGTCCCCATGCACATTACGGCGCTCCTATTATCACGGCTGCAGTTTGCCTTTACCGTCTCATTCCACATTGTCTTCCCATCTTTCACGATCGGGTTGGCGGCGTGGCTGACCATACTCGAGGCGCTGCATCTGGCGACCGGGCGCCCGACCTACCGCGTGGTCTTTGAGTTTTGGCTCAAGATCTTCGCCGTGGCATTCGGGATCGGCGTTGTGACCGGAATCGTCATGGCATTTCAATTCGGTACGAATTGGAGCGTGCTGGCGCGTATGTCTGGACCGATTCAGGGACCTCTGATCTCCTACGAGGCTTTCATGGCCTTCTTTCTCGAGGCCAGTTTCTTCGGGATTCTGCTTTTCGGCCGTGCCCGCGTTGCTCCCTGGTTGTACCTGGTATCGACTGCGATGGTCGCGCTGGGCACCACCTTATCCGCGTACTGGATCATGGTGAACAACAGCTGGATGCAGGTGCCGACGGGGTACGTACTCGCCAACGGCGCTCTCGTTCCCGACGACTGGCCGCGGATTCTCTTCAACTCCGTCGTCTGGGTGCGATTTCCGCATATGTTGCTCGCCTCCTACCTCACAGGCGCTTTTTGCGTCGCGGCGACCGGGGCCTGGTATGTGCTGCGTCGAGAATTCAACGCCGAGGCTCGAGTCATGCTGCATATGGGCTTAATTTTGGCCGCCGTGATCCTGCCCATCCAACTTTTCTTCGGTCATCTAGTGGGCGACTATGTGCACGATCGCCAGCCGGTCAAGTTCGCGGCGATTGAGGGGCGTTGGCATGACGAGCAGCCAGCGGGGGAGATTCTGGTGGCCATCCCGGATCCCGCCGCGGAGACTAACCATTTTCAGATCAAAATTCCCGTTCTCGGTAGTTTAATCGGGAGCCTGAGCCTGCACTCAAAGGAGCTCGGGCTGACCGACTTTCCGCGTGCCGACCGGCCACCGATGGTGATTCCTTTTTTTGCCTTCAGAATCATGGTCGGCTGCGGTCTCATTATGTTGCTGCTCGCTTGGGTCGGTACATACTTGAGCTTTAAACAGCGCCTCGAGTTCAACCGCGCTCTCCTCCGGCTCGTTTTTTGGAGTTTTCCTCTGCCGTTCGTGGCCATTTTGACCGGTTGGTTTACTGCGGAGGTCGGCCGCCAGCCATGGACAATCTATGGACTGCTGCGAACGGCCGATGCCGTGACCCCGATTCTGTCCACGCGCACTGTGTTGATTTCGCTTGTGGTCTATTGCGCGCTGTACGCCTTCATCGGCGCTTTTGGTGTGCTCTTTATATACCGACTGCTGCGGGCGGGGCCCGGCGGACGCTTGGTCCTGCCGCTTAGTTCCGGGCGTGGCCAGCAGGTAGAGGTGGCCGACGCGCCGATAAGTGCGGCACTCCCCGGCTTCGGCGCCGCACAGGTGGCGCATCGCGTCATCAACAAGAAGTAGGACGGAATCCCCATGATCACATTTTGGGTGTCGGTCCTCGCCTTGAGCATTCTCCTGTATGTTCTCCTAGACGGGTTTGACCTCGGAGTCGGCATTCTCTTTGGCTTTACGCGCGATGAGGACAAACGCCGCACCATGATAAGCACAGTGGCGCCGTTCTGGGATGGCAACGAGACCTGGCTCGTCGTAGCTGGCGTAATCCTGTGGGGCGCCTTTCCAATCATTTACGCCACTCTGTTCTCCGCGTTCTATCTTCCGCTGGTGTTAATGTTGGCCGGATTGATCCTTCGCGGTGTCGCCTTTGAATTTCGCAACAAGGCTTTGCACCTGCGTTGGGTCTGGGACGGGGCCTTCGCGGGCGGATCACTGATTGCGACCTTCATGCAGGGAACGATGGTCGGAGCTCTGGTCGCCGGGCTTCCTCTGTCGCATGGTAACTATTCTGGCGGCGATTTCGGGTGGCTAAGTACGTTCTCCGTGCTGTGCGGCGCCGGTTTATGCCTCGGCTATGCGCTTTTGGGAGCCTGCTGGCTGGTGCGCAAATGTGATGGCAACGTCCAGGCCGGAGCGTATCGGTTGATCCCCGTCTTGTCGCTCATAGCGCTCGCCGTTCTCGCCGGAGTGTTCATTTTCGCGCTGCGGGAACACCTTCAGGTCTTGGGTCGATGGCTTGAGCGACCGTATCTATTCATATTTCCGTTGCTTGGAATCGCCGCCGGAATCGGACTGATCTCGAGCGTTCGCTGGCGACGCGAGTTCGAGCCATTATGCTTGGTAGCTGCGACCTTCGCGGCAGCGTTCTGCACATTTGCCATCTCGTTCTGGCCCTACATTATCCCGTTTTCCATCACGATCGACGCGGCGGCCGCGCCGCATTCCAGCCTCGCATTCATGTTCTGGGGGGAGGGCCTCTTCGTCCTGCCCCTCATGTTGGTCTATACCGCCATCAGTTGCAGAGTGTTTCATGGCAAGGTCCGATCACTATCGGACACTTACTAAGACGATGGGTCCGCCCGCACCGGCCATCGGGCAACGATGGAGAAGGGACCATGCCGCGGA
>JBEKWD010000355.1:0-3538 GCA_049513435.1 Steroidobacteraceae bacterium
GAGGAGGTGCGAGACAGTGCGCTCGCGGTCTCGGGTCTGCTGGTCGAGAAGATCGGCGGTCCGCCGGTCAAACCCTACGCGCCCCCTGGGTTGTGGCAGGAGGTCGCGATGCCCGAATCCAACACGAAGGAATACGTGGCCGACACGGGAGAAGGCCTGTACCGTCGCAGCGTCTACTCCTTTACCAAGCGCGCCTCGCCGCAGCCGAGTATGGAGACTTTCGATGCCACCAGTCGCGAGACCGTCTGTCCGCGCCGGGCACGGGCGGACACACCGTTGCAGGCGCTGGTGACGTTGAATGACCCTGAGTTCATCCAGGCCGCGCGAGTTCTGGCGCAAAACGCGCTGCGCGCCCGTCCAGACGCCACGGCAACAATGGACACACTGAGCCGCGCGACATTAGGTCGCCCGCTCGACCCGGAGGAGCAGGCCATTCTCGAGCAGTCGCGGCAGGCGTTTGTGCAACGGTTTGAGGCGCAACCCGCTAACGCCAAGCTACTGTTGACGGTCGGTGCAGCGCCGATGAAACCGTCGTTGAATCCGCGTGAGCTCGCGGCCTGGACCATGGTCGCCAGTGAGTTGCTCAATCTCGACGAGTTTCTAACCAAGTGAGCACGGATGCGTAACCCAACGAAACCCACTGAACCGTCGTCACCCGCGCGTCGTGATTTTCTCGGGCAAGGCGGCAGCGTGCTCGCCTGGGCAGGGCTGGCCAGCCTGATGGGCCAGCAACGCATAGCCCTGGGCGAAGCGGCCCCGACGCGGCTGCCGAATTTCGCGCCGAAAGCCAAGCGGGCCATCTATCTGTTCATGGCCGGCGCCCCCTCACAGATCGAGACCTGGGATTACAAACCGAAACTGGAATCGATGTTCGATAAAGATCTGCCGGAGTCGGTGCGCAGCGGTCAGGTATTGACCGGGATGACGGCCGGTCAAGCGCGCTTTCCAATCGCGCCGAGTGCATTCAAGTTTCAACAACAAGGCAAGGCTGGCCATTGGGTATCGGACTTATTCCCCTGGACGGCAAAAGTCGCCGATGAACTGGCGGTCATCAAATCCGTTTACACCGATGCCATCAACCACGAGCCCGCCATTTTGCTGATCAGCACCGGAGTCATGTTTGCGGGCAAACCTGCGATCGGCGCCTGGCTCTCCTACGGACTGGGCGCCATCAATGAGGAGCTGCCGACTTTCGTGGTGCTGACCTCCAAAATGCCTTGGACGGTTAACGTGCAGGCGCTGTCCAATCGGTTGTGGTCTTCTGGCTTTCTGCCGCCCGAGTATTCGGCGGTCGCGCTGCGTTCCGGTGTGAATCCTGTGTTGTATCTCAAGGATCCTCCGGGGGTCGATCGTGGCATGCGTCGAGTCATGCTGGACGGTGTTAACCGGCTCAATCACCATCTGTTTGAACGCGTCAAAGATCCCGAGATCAATGCCCGCATCGGTCAGTATGAGATGGCGTTTCGCATGCAGTCGTCGGTTCCCGAACTGATTGATCTGTCCGATGAGCCCAGTTCCACTTGGGAGCTGTATGGCGAGCGAGCAAAGGAGCCGGGAACCTTCGCGTACAACTGTCTGATGGCGCGGCGCATGGCCGAGCGCGGCGTACGTTTTACGCAGATCTTCTTGCGCAGCTGGGATCATCACACGACGCTACCGCGTGCGGTGCGCCTGATGGCCGAGGATTCAGATCGGCCGACTTACGCGCTGGTGGCTGATCTGAAGCGCCGCGGTATGCTGGATGACACGCTGGTGATATGGGGCGGAGAGTTTGGCCGCACGGTGTACAGCCAGGGGCATTTGACCCAGGAAGATTATGGCCGCGACCACCATCCACGCTGCTTTAGCATGTGGATGGCGGGCGGCGGGATTAAGCCGGGTATCTCCTACGGCGAGACCGACGATTTTTCCTACAACATCGTCAAGGACCCGGTGCATGTGCGGGATTTGCATGCGACGATATTGCACCAGTTCGGCTTCGATCACGACAAGCTCACGTTCCGGTTCCAGGGACTCGATCAGAAACTGACCGGCGTGGTTCCGGCCAAGATCGTGTCCGAATTGTGCGCCTGAATTCACACCGAGAATCGAATCTCCCAGATGTCAGCGCGTACCCGATTGAGTCTGGTTGGAGCCCTCTGCATCCTGGGATTGATCAGCCTGGCGCTGTTCGCGCCTCCGGACGGACAGACGCGCAGCGACCTCGCGCAGTTCCTGGGCAATTTTCATCCGTTGGCGGTTCATCTGCCGATCGCGCTGCTGCTGCTGGTCCCGATCCTGGAAATCGCCGGCCACCGTCCCGGGCGGCGACAATTGCGCGCCTCGGCCGGATTTGTACTGGGCGTGGCGGCGCTGTGCGCCATCGGCACACCCTACCTGGGTTGGCTGCTGGCCTGGAGCGGAGGCTTTGAGGGCAGGTTCGTCACACAGCACATGTGGGGCGGAATCGCGGTCGCGACTGCGGCGTTGCTATGCTGGACGCTGCGCGGCCGTGTGACCGATACGGGGGCGTTGGCCGAGCAGCAGGCCAGCCGATACCCCCTTCCTGCGGCGTACGTGGGATTGTTGGCGGTAACTGTGCTCACGGTCATCTTCACCGGCTATCGCGGCGGCCAACTCGCGCACGGTGAGAACCATCTGACGGAGCATATGCCCGCGCGCCTGAAGACCTGGCTCGGTCTGCCACCCAGTCACAGCAGCGGCGGCGCGGAGCGGGGCACCACGTTTTTTGCGATCCGGATCGAGCCGATATTCGAGCAGCACTGCCTGCTTTGTCACAGCGAGAACAAGCACAAGGGTGGCCTGCGGCTCGATTCGTACGATCACCTGGTGAGGGGTGGCAAGGACGGGCCGGTGATCAAAGCCGGCGATGCGATCGACAGCGAGCTGTTTCGGCGCGTCAGCCTGGATCCCGGCAACGAGGACGCCATGCCGGCGGAAGGTAAGCCGCCGCTGGCCGCGGAAGACCGCAAGCTACTGGAGCTGTGGATTAACGCCGGAGCGTCGCCGATCGTCGGTATCGATGCCGTTGCCGGCGCCCCGGCCGCGCCCAAACCCTACGAGCCTTTAACTCCAGACTACCGACCGGAGCAGCCACTGATTACGCAGTTGGAAGCTTCACTTGGCGTGCGCCTCGTGCCGCGCTCGCAGAATCCGCTTGACGGACTGATTCTGCGCACCGCCAGCTTTCCGGCGCATTGCAATGATGCCGCGCTGAGCAAACTGGCACCCGTGGCCCGCTATATCGTGGATGCCGAGCTGTCGCGCACGCCGGTCACCGATGCCGGCCTCAAGACGCTGGCTCAGTTCAGCAATCTGCGCGCACTCGATCTATCGCACACCGCCATCACATCGGCTGGCCTCGGCGCTCTAGCTGAATTGCCCAAGTTGGAAACCTTAAATCTTACCGCGACGGTCGTCGACAGTACTGGCCTCGGGCTATTGCGCAAGCGACCCTCCTTGAGGCGTGTGTATGTATTTCAGACCAAAGTCACGCCCGGCGAGCCGGTCGACAGCGGTGGCTAATGCTTGATGTCTG
>JBEKWD010000356.1:0-3529 GCA_049513435.1 Steroidobacteraceae bacterium
CAACGCGCTGTCGGCGTCTCAGACTTCGGTAATGAATTGCGCTACCGCGACCCGCGTACGCAGGCGCTGACTGGCGACTACATTGCGGTCGATTTCAAAAAGCACGCCGAGGCGATGGGAGCAAAGGCGATAGTCGCAGCCAGCGCGCAGGAGCTCATGCAAGCCCTCGCGGCCGCACGCGAGGCGGATGGCGTGAGCGTGATCGTGGTGCCGGTCGACCCGGACAAGCACATGCCGGCCATGAGCAACTGGTGGGATGTGCCGGTGGCGGAGGTCAGTCAAGACGAGCGCACGCGTCGGGCTCGCGAAGCATACGAGAAGGCCACTGAACGCCAGAAGACGATCTTTGCATGAATGCGATGAGCACATCGGACCATAGCGAACTGGAACAACTGGCCCGCCGGGGCCGTTGGCTCGTCGTCAGCACAGTCGCACGCAGTGGGGCAGGCCACGTCGGCGGTTCGCTGTCTGCCATGGAGCTTCTGCTCGCATTGTATTTCTCTGTGATGAAAGTGCGCCCCCAGGAGCCCAACTGGCCCGAGCGGGATCGATTCATTCTTTCAAAAGGACACTGCGCCATTGGCCTCTACACCGTGTTGGCCTTGCGCGGATTTCTGCCGATCCAGGAATTGAAGACCTTCGATAAGGCGCACTCGCGGCTTCAGGGGCATCCTGATGTCACCAAGCTCCCAGGCCTTGAGACCTCGACAGGATCGCTCGGGCAAGGACTGTCCTTTGGCTTAGGGATTGCTTTGGGCGCTCGTCTGCGAGGCAGCAAGTTTCACACGTTTGTCCTCATCGGCGATGGCGAGCTGCAGGAAGGCATGATTTGGGAGGCGCTGCATATTGCACCGCGCTACCAGCTCGGAAATCTCACGGCGATCCTGGACTGGAACGGCCTGCAGCAGTTTGGATGGCCGCTGGGACAGGGCGAGCGCAACCGAGGAGATAAGCGCGATCCCTGGGCCTGTATCGACCTGGTTGGGATCTTTGAACGACTGGGATGGCGCGTGCTCGAAATCGATGGCCATGATTATTCACACATCATTTCAACGCTCAATACGGTGAAGGTGTTGGGCGAATCGAATCAGCCCACATTGATTGTGGCCCACACGATCAAGGGTAAGGGCGTTCGGCTCATTGAGGGCAAACACGCCTGGCATTCCAAAGTAGCCACTCAGGAAGAGCTTAAGGAGGTAGCAGCGGAGCTAGGCATTGAGGAGGAACTCGCATGAAGCCGCTGCGCGATGTGTTTGGCGACACGCTCGTGCAGTTGGCGGACGGTAATCCGAACCTGCTCGTGCTGGATGCCGATTTAGCCAATTCAACCAAGGCGGATAAGTTTGCCGCGGCCCATCCGGGCAGGTTCCTCGAGATGGGCATCGCCGAGCAGAATTGTGTGGGGGTGGCCGCTGGGCTCTCGACGCTCGGATTCATCCCGTGGCTGTCCTCGTTTGCCGTGTTCTTTACTCACCGTGCGATTGACCCGATTCGCGTGCTGGTGGCGCAAACGCACGCGAACGTCAAGATTGGCGCAGGCTACGCTGGGCTTCTGACCGGTTATACCGGCAAGACTCACCAGGACGTGCAGGATCTGGCCATTATGCGAGCGATGCCGGGCATGACCGTGCTCGCGCCGGCAGATGAAATAGAGTGCGAGTCGATGATTCGCTGGGCAACTGATTACAAGGGGCCGGTCTATCTGCGCTTGACCCGCGAGGCAGGCCCGCTGCTCTTTGACTCAGACTACCGCTTTGAGGCCGGCAATACGTATCAGTTACGCGAGGGCAAGGATCTGCTGATGATCTCGACCGGAACACAGAGCGCGCGTTGCATTGCGGCGGCTGATGAGCTTGCGGCAAAGCATATCTCGGCGGGAGTGCTGCATGTGCCATCGATCAAACCGGTGAACATTGATGAGATCGTGGAGGCCTGTGAGCCGGTCCCGATCATCTTTACGGTCGAAGAACACACGGTGCTCGCGGGCTTGGGCGGCTTGGTCAGCGAAGTACTAGCCGAGCACCTGCCAAAACGGGTGATTCGATTCGGAATTGAGGATACTTGGGGAGAATCGGCCCCGAATGAGTATCTATTGGATCGCTACGGGCTCTCGGCAGCGCGAGTCAGCGCGCGTATCTCTGAGCACCTCAAGCACATGAAGATTTAGGTCAAACACGTTCGGAGCAATGGTATGCAGCATCACTACAGACCCAAATTTCCTGTTACGCACCAATGAATAGCTCGAAGCTGTTTATCGCCAGCTGCGTGTCACTCGTGACCACCGCCATGGTGTTTGCCATCCGGGGTGATGTCGCGGACGCCATGGCTGGCGCATTTCATCTTACCCATGAGCAGCTCGGCCTGATCTTCAGCCCAGCCTTTTGGTGCTTCACGGTAGCGATCTTCGTGAGCGGTGCGTTGGTAGACGCGGTGGGCATGCGCACGCTGCATATACTCTCAGCGCTAGGTTATTTCCTCGGGATCGGGTTGATCCTATTCGCACCGCGCTCCGGCGCCCCGGTGACGTCGATTTTTGATAACACAGGTACGACGCTGCTATATGCCGGGTTCATGACTTTGGGTCTGTCGCAGGGACTGGTCGAAGGGGTCATCAATCCGCTCATTACCACCCTTTACAGTACGCAGAAGACGCGCCGTCTAAACGCGCTGCATGCGTGGTGGCCGGGCGGGCTGCTGATCGGCGGGTTGCTCGCCTTCGTGATGACCCGGGTGTTCCACGCGAGCTGGGAGCTCAAGATGGCCATGATACTGGTGCCGGCGGCGCTGTATCTGGTACAGGCGCTCTCGCTGCAGTACCCGCAGACCGAGCGCGTGCAATCCAAGGTGACGACCGCCGAGATGTGGCGCGCGGCGGCTCGCCCCGGTTTCATCCTGCTGTTCTGCTGCATGTGGATGACGGCCGCGATCGAGGTGGGCCCAGACCAATGGTTTCCGTCGGTCATGAGCGCACTGGTGCCGCAGCTGCAGGGTGTGCTGTACCTGGTGTATACGTCGGGTCTCGTGTTCTTGCTGCGCACGCTGGGCGGTGGGATCGCGCATCGATCGCCGATTGCGACCCTGCTCGTCGGCTCAGCACTGGCCGGCCTGGGTCTCTACTGGCTCGGGAGCCTGCAAATAGGCGCCAGTGCGGCTGTGGCATTCCTCGCCGCGACCCTATTCGGTGTCGGAAAAGCGTTCCTTTGGCCGACGATGATTGGTGTTACCGCCGAGCGCTACCCGCGTGGAGGCGCTCTGACGATCTGTCTGATGGGAGGAGCCGGCATGGCCTCCGTTGCCGCTACCGTGCCGATCATGGGTGCACGCATCGATCATTACGGTGCGGGAGCGGCGTTACAGATGATGTCGATACTGGCAGCGATCCTCGTGCCGATCTTCCTTGGTATGCTGCTGTATGTCAGAAGCAGCGGCGGCTACAAGCGAGTCAGTCTCGCCGCAGAACCGTGACTGCGTTAGGCTACTGAGCTTAGCGACGGGGGCACTTCGGTCCGACTGAAATTACAAGGAGAAA
>JBEKWD010000357.1:0-3527 GCA_049513435.1 Steroidobacteraceae bacterium
TCGCCGTGCTGGCACAGCGGCACGGCATACCGTTCTATGTGGCGGCGCCGCTGTCGACGATCGATCGCAGACTGGCCAGTGGCAAAGAAATTCCGATCGAGGAACGCGACGGCGCCGAGGTGCGCGGCTTCGGGGATACCCAATGGGTGAGCGCCGATGTGCCGGTACGCAATCCGGCCTTCGATGTGACGCCGGCCGAGCTGATCAGTGCGCTGATCACCGACAAGGGCGTGGCCAGTCCGCCGAGTGCCGCAGGGATTGCGAGCCTATTTGCTTAGTGGACAGCCATCTGCAAAATGCACAGAATGAAAATCGCTAATGAATAAAAGGGGGTGCAACATGCGATCGAAGACACTGCTGTTTTGCCTGTGGCTTGCGCTGCCGGTGCTGGCATCGGCGCAGTCGAGCGTGCCGGAAATTCAGTTCGATTCCGTGCCGGATTTCTTCAAGCTGCCGGTGAACATGTACTTCGGCGAGGTCGCGGGCATCGCCGTGAATTCGAAGCATCATATCTTCGTGCTCTCGCGCGGCAATACGAGCGGCCCGGCTTATGCGGCGGCGGCGGCGCAGTTGCTGGAGTTCGATGAATCCGGCAAATTCCTGCGCGAGATCGGCAGCCATCTCTATGGCTGGGCCTACGCGCATGCAGTGCGCATTGATCGGGACGATAACATCTGGGTCGCCGACAAAGGCTCGAACGTCGTGGTGCGCTTCAATCCGGCCGGGCGTGTGACCATGGTGTTCGGCCGCAAGCCCGAAGCCAGCGATGAGAACGCGCACGCAATCGAACATGTGAAGCCGCCGCTGGCACCGATCGATGGTCTGTTCCGCGAGGTCACCGATATGACCTGGGACTCGGATGGCAACACTTACATCAGTGACGGCTACATCAACTCGCGCGTGGCGAAGTACGACAAGGACGGCAACTGGGCCGCCTCGTTCGGCGAGCCCGGATCAGGCTCGGGACAGTTCAACACGCTGCACTCGATAGCGTCCGATCGGCAGAACCGCATCTATATCGCGGATCGCGGCAACTCGCGCATCCAGGTCATGGACACCAGCGGCAAGATTTTGCAGATCATCCAGATCAATGTGCCGGCGCCTGCGAACGTTGTGCCGCTGATCGGTAACCGACCGGTGCTCAACGCAGACACGGGCTATAGCGGTGGGGGCAACGGGACCATGCATCCGGGCTCGCCGTGGGCGCTGTGCATTACACCGGGGCCGACGCAATATTTGTATGTTGCCGACGCATACCCGGGTCGCATCTATAAATTGACGCTCGACGGAAAGGTGCTCGGGTGGCTCGGCGGCACAGGCAGGCAGCTAAAGCATTTCGGCTGGATTCACGAGATGGCGTGCCCGTCCGAGAATGAGCTCTATGTGGCTGAGCTGCTGAACTGGCGCGCGCAGAAGCTGATATTGCATCCCTGATGCGCGCGTGTGCGCGGGCGAGGGGCCCGCGCACCGTGCTGCTGCGCTGAGCTACGCGGGAAGGTGGCAGACCGCTTCGATGTTATGGCCGTCCGGGTCGAGCACGAAGGCGCCGTAGTAATTCTCGTGATAATGCGGGCGCAGGCCCGGCGCGCCATTATCGCGGCCGCCTGCCCGCAGCGCCGCGCGATAGAAGTCATCGACGATGCGGCGTGACGGGGCCGTGAAGGCAACGTGCACGGTAGTGGTGGGCGCATCCTCGCTGCCGATCCAGAAGAAGGGCTTACCGGCGGCGCCAAAGCCGGCGGACGCAGAGCCGCTGTCGGTTGCCAATATGGTCGAGCATTGAATCCTCCTTCTTGCAGGCGCTAAGCCATTCTGCCGCCATCGACCCCGATAATCTGTCCCGTGATGAAACTTGCCTTGTCAGACGCGAGAAACACGATCGCCTGTGCAACCTCTTCGGGCCGGCCCATGCGTTTGACCGGCATGTTCGCCACAAACGCTGCCTTTCGCTCCGCGGTACCCGTGAAACGCGTAAACATGTCAGTGTCGATCGGGCCGGGCGCGATGGCATTGACGCGCACGCCGTACGCTGCCGCTTCGAGCGCCGCCGAGCGCGTGAGACCTTCGACCGCGTGCTTGCTCGCCGAGTAGATCGCGCTGCCCGCTTTACCCCTTTGTCCGAGGCTCGAGGAGATGTTGATGACGCTGCCGCTGCCTTGCGGCTGCATAATGCGTAGCTGATGTTTCATGCCGAGCAACGTGCCCAGTACATTGGTATCGAAAGTCGCGTGATAGCTCTCGACCGTTTGTTCGGTGACCGGGGCTGACTGACCTTCGGTCCCGGCATTATTGATCGCGACATCCAGGCGGCCAAAGCTCGCGACCGCCCGCTCTATCAGCGAGCGCACCTCATCCTCGCGGCTCACGTCGGTGCGCTGAAACAGCGCCTCGGCGCGCATGCCGCGCAGCTCCTCGACCAGCGAGCTCCCGGCTGCTTCGTGTCGACCGGAAACGAGAATGCGCGCGCCCTCGCGCGCAAAGGCGAGCGCGGCGGCGCGGCCGATGCCGGTGAGAGCGCCGGTGATCAATACGACGGGTGGGTTCAAGATTTATCTCCTGGCGAGCATTTCGTCCTGGATTCGGCCTTTCCAATGACCGCCGCGACCGAGTCGATATTGCACCGCAGAATGAATGGTCGCGACAGCATAGAACATCGCAATGACAGGCAAGCCAACGCACCAAAGCGGGAACAGGCCATAAAAGCGAACCATAGGCGCATAGCTGATGCTCATGAGCGTCCAGGCCGCCGCGCCCAACGCTATCGGGATCGGCTGCCCCGAAAGCAGTAGCAGCGGCGGCAACGCGAAAGTCGCGCACAGCGCCAGAATAGTTGCCGCCAGCAGTAGCCAGGAATGATGCAGCTGATTGAAGGCCGTGCGCGAGATCATCCTGCCAATCTCGGCAAAGGAGCCATAAGGGCGGATGCTGCGCGCTGTTCGAGTCAGCCCGAGCCAGATAGTGCCACCCGCAGCCTTGATCGCCTGCGCAAGCGCGCAGTCATCGATGAGCTGCGAGCGGATGGTCTGCAATCCGCCGATCCGCGCCAGCGCTTGCGAGCGAACGAGCATGCAACCCCCGGCTGCTCCGGCCACCCTGGAATGAGGCGAGTGGATCCAGGCTGGCGGGTAGAGCATCAGGAAAAAATAGACAAACGCGGGAATCAGGCACCTCTCAGGGACGCTGTCGGCACAGAGCTTGACCATATATGAGACCAGATCGCATTCGCGCACTTGTG
Source organism: Steroidobacteraceae bacterium (assembly GCA_049513435.1). GTDB lineage: Bacteria > Pseudomonadota > Gammaproteobacteria > Steroidobacterales > Steroidobacteraceae > FEN-1191. The sequence continues at coordinate 3,236 of JBEKWD010000357.1, forward strand.
CGGTAGTGACCAGGGCCGCGAGGTTACCGGGGTCGTGCACGATATCGGCGTCGGTGAAGAGCAGGTAATCGCTCTCCAGCGCGCTCGCTGCGAGGGCGCCGCGTGACATGGCCCACACCTTTCCATTCCATCCGGGCTCGGGCGCACCGGCGCAGATCACGCTCAGGCGCGCCGCGGCCCCGAGGCTCGCTGCGGCTTGTTCGGCGGCTTTTCCGGTGCCATCGGTGCTGCCATCATCGACGACGATCACCCGCAATGAGCCCACAAAATCCTGCTGCAGCAACGAGCCGAC
>JBEKWD010000358.1:0-3526 GCA_049513435.1 Steroidobacteraceae bacterium
GCGCGAGAAAGACCAGTCCGAGCAGCAAAGTCACGACACAGCACTGGATCAGCCGGCGCACGTTGCCCACACGAATGAACGCGAGGCCGAGCGCGTAAACAAAGCTGCTCGTGATCAGGATGCCGGTATTAAGCGTACCGATCCAGAGCTTCGTTTCATGCGCTCCGGCGTCGAAGCCGAGCTGATTGAAGTGCCGCGCATAGATCCAGCTCAGCAGCAAACCGCCGAAGAACAGCACTTCGGTCGCGAGGAACAGCCACATGCCGACCGCGGCCGTCTCGGCCTGATGCGAGGGGCTTGCATACTGAAAATCGTGGTAGACCGTGCTAGACATGCTGCTTAGCCATGCTTTCAGGCCGTGGATAGTTGTACGGCGCCTCCGTGACAACTGGCGTCTCGATGAAATTCACGGTCGGCGGCGGTGAGGACGTTTGCCATTCGAGACCGGTCGCGCCCCAGGGATTGGCCGGCGCGCGCTCGCCATACATCAGCGACCAGAGCAGATAGCCGAGCGGCAGCAGATAGGCTGCCGCGAGAATGGTCGCTCCGGCCGACGACAGCACGTTGAGGACCTGGAAATCCGGCGAATAGGCGTAGTAGCGCCGCGGCATGCCGAGATAGCCCAGGATGAATTGCGGAAAGAAGGTCAGGTTGAAACCAATAAACATGATCAGCGCCGCGATTCGCGCCCACATCTCCGGGTACATGCGCCCGGTGATCTTTGGCCACCAGAAGTGCAGGCCGCCAAAGAACGCCGAGACCATGCCGCCGACCATGATGTAGTGGAAATGTGCGACCACGAAGTAGGTTTGCGTCAGGTGCACATCGGCGGCCAGTGCCGCAACCCACAGACCCGTCAGACCGCCGATCGTGAACAGGCCGATAAACCCCAGTGCATACAGCATGGGCGCGTCGAAATGGATATAACCCTTGTGCATGGTGCCCAACCAGTTGAATATCTTGATGGCCGAAGGCACCGCGACCAGGTAGCTCAGGATTGAGAAGAGCACAGCCGAATACAGCGAGATGCCGGCCACGAACATGTGATGGCCCCAGACAAAAAAGCTGATCACGGCAATCGACACGCTGGCCCAGACCACAAACTTATAGCCGAAGATGCGCTTGCGCGAGAACGCCGGGATGATCTCGCTGACTACGCCGAAACCGGGCAGGATCATCATGTAGACGGCCGGGTGCGAGTAGAACCAGAACAGGTGCTGAAACAATAACGGATCCCCGCCGATCGCCGGATCGAACACACCGACGTGAAAGACCCGCTCCATCACGAGCAGCAGTAGCGTGATCGCCAGCACCGGAGTCGCCAGTACCAGCAGCACGCTCAGCGAATACAGCGACCAAAGAAATACCGGCATTCGATACCAGGTCATGCCCGGCGCGCGCAGTCGATGAATGCTAACGATAAAATTCAGGCCCGTGGCGATCGATGAGAAGCCCGAGATGAAAATACCGACGGCGGCCAGCACCACGTGGCTGTTGGAGTACATCGTCGACAGCGGCGTATAGAAGGTCCAGCCCGTATCCAGGCCACCGGCAAACAGCGCCCAGAGCGTGACCGCGCCCCCCAGCATGAACAGGTACCAGCTGAACAGATTCAACCGCGGGAAGGCCAGATCGCGCGCCCCGAGCATCAGCGGAATCAGAAAGTTTCCGAGCGTAACGGGCACCGCGGGCACCAGAAAGAACCAGACCATCACCACGCCGTGCATCGTGAACAGACGGTTGTACGCTTCGGCCGAGCCGAGCAATCCTTCCGGCACGATCAAATTGAAGCGCACGAGCGCCGCGGCGATACCGCCGATAAAGAAAAATATGGTGATGGCACCCAGATACAGCAGCGCGATGCGCTTGTGATCGGTGGTTAACAGCCAACTTCGTATCGTGTAGCCGTCGGTCAGATACGAACCCTCGATCTGGCTGTCTTCGACGACGGTGCCGGTTGTCAGGACCGAGGCGTTCATTGCGCCGCCTGCGCGGCCAGCGATTTGATATAGGCGAGGAGTTTGAGGATATCTTCCTCGCCAAGCTGGCCGGCGAAGGACGGCATGATCGGCGCATAGCCCGCCACGAGCTGCTGCTGTGGTCGCACGATCGCATCGTGCACATAGCGATCATCCGCAACTACCACGCTGCCGTCCGCGAGCGGTACCGGACTGCCGTACAGGCCTACGAGCGACGGCGCGTGCACCGTGCTTGTATCTTGCCTGCCGCCCGCGCCATTACCGCCGTGACAGCCGCTGCAGCCAAAGCGCATGAACAGGCTCTCACCCTCGGCCGCCAGGTTCTCGCTCGTGCCGTATCGCGCTAGCCACGCCTGAAACTCGACGGGCGGCAGCGCCACGATCTGCCCAATCATCCTCGAGTGATCAAGCCCGCAATATTGCGTGCAGTACAAGGAATAAGTGCCGGCGCGTGTGACAGTGAAGGCAAGCGTCTCGTACCGATCCGGCAGCACGTCGTGCTTGATGCGAAACGCGGGCACTGAGAAATCATGGATCACATCTTCGGAGGTCATGACGAGTTCGATGGGTCGGCCGACGGGCAGATGCACGGCGTTGAGCTCGCGCTGACCGCCCACGTGCTCGGCCTTCCACATCCACTGCTTGGCGATGATGTAGATCTTGAGCGCGCCCGTGGGAGGCTGAAACAGGCGCACATAAAGATTTGCTCCCCAGACGAACAGTACGAAAAACACCAGCATCGTCGCGATTGTCCAGGCGGTCTCGAAGTACCACGTTTTCTCCAGGATCACGCCGCGATCGAGATTGCTGCTCGCGCGATATTTGATGATGTAGCGAAACAGCAGCGTGAACACGAGCGCGAGCACAGCGAGTGACAGCAACAGCAATGCCCACAGCAGATGATCGACCTCGGTGGCATTGCTCGTTGCCGCCGGCAGCCACAGACTCATGAGCCGACCCGCTCCCGGCGGTGCAGCACAAGCAACAGGCCCGCCAGCGTGAGCACCGTGAGGATTGCAGCCAGGCGCAGCACCTTGAGGATCTCGAGCGAGTAGCGACCCGTGCCGGCGTCGAAGTGAAAGCAGATCAGCAGCAAAGGCATTGCGGCCGCGACGATCCGGCTGGCGCGCGCCCCGTCTATGGCTGAGCGCACAGCCGCCGGAGTGTAGCCAACGCCAAGCAGATAGCTCGATACGAGCCCGCCTGGGCTGAGGAAGACCACACCCGCTGGGTGAATGAACTGCTTAGTTTTCGGATCGAACTGATCGCGAAAGCCAACCGCATTCGCAATCGCACTGATGTCCGGGGCCGAGCCGGTCAGATAATGCCAGGCATCCTCGTCGGCTTGCCCTGATCCGAACGCCGCCAGGTCTGCCGACTTGGCCGCCTGCGCGTCATCGCTGCTCTCCGTCGGATCGATGCTGAGCACCGCCACGGCATAATCGCGCCCTGCCTTGAGCTGCGCCGCACCCAGCGCCCTGAACAGGCTCTCACGCACGATGCTGCACAGTCCCGGGCAACGATAATAAGCAAGCACCAGGATCAGA
>JBEKWD010000359.1:0-3525 GCA_049513435.1 Steroidobacteraceae bacterium
ATCTGGGCCATCGCGTTGCTGCCATTGGCCGGACCGGTAGCCTATGTACTGGTCGAAGTGCTGCCGGGTTTGTTTGGCAGCCACGGCACGCGCCGCGCCGTGCGGGGCATGCGCAAAGCGCTCGATCCGGAGCAGGACCTGCGCCGATTCGAGGCCGAAATGCGCCGCAGCGGCGATGTCGCGAGCCGTCAGCGCTATGCCGATGAATTGCTCCGACAGGGCAAGCCTCTGGAGGCCATCGCCATCTACCAGCAGGCCCTGAGCGGCTTGTACGAGTCCGATCCAAATCTGCTGCTCGGTCTCGCGCAGGCACAATACGGCGCCGGGGCGTTCGCTGATGCCCGGGCCACGCTCGATAAATTGCGCACCCGCAATCCGGATTTCCGCTCACCCGAAGGCCACCTGCTGTATGCGCGCGCACTCGAGGGCGAAGGTCAGCACGAGCGCGCGCTCGAGGAGTATGCCGCATTGACCGCATACTATGCAGGCGCGGAAGCCCCGCTGCGCTACGCACAGATGCTGCGCGCCTGCGGCAGGACGGATGAGGCACGTCGCGTGCTCAAGGAATTGATGGAGCACGCGCGACTGGCCCCACGTCATTACCGCAAGATGCAGCAGGAATGGTTGTTGCTCGCCGAGCGCGAGCTCTCAGCGCTCTGAGTCCGCGCTCGGGCGCCTGCGCGTGCGCCGGGGCTGCTGTTGCGTAATACAGTGGATATTGCCGCCGCCCAACAGAATCTCACGCGCGGGAATGCCGATGATCCGGCGACGCGGGAATATTCGGCGCAGGGCACGCCGCGCGGCCCCATCGGTGCGCTCATCGAGCAAGGGCAGGATCAACGCGCCATTGGCCAGATAGAAATTCACGTAGCTGGCCGCCAGACGCTGCCCGGCCAGGCGCGCTCGCGTGCCGCGACGTCGTCGCACGCCGGCCGCCTCCTGCCGTGTCATGTAGAGAGGCCCGGGACAGGACAGCTTGTGTACCTTCAAGCGCCTTCCGCGCGCGTCGCGCGCCGCCATGAGTCGCTCGAGCGCATCCTGGGATACTCGGTATTGCGGGTCGCGCCGATCGTCACACCAGTGCAGGCAGATCTCGCCGGGGCGTGCAAAGCACGCCAGGTTATCGATGTGTCCACAGGTCTCATCGCCAACGACCCCTTCGCCGAGCCAGATCACGCAGCTCGCGCCCAGATAGCGACACAGGTACGCCTCGATCTGCCGCCGGCTCAGTGACGGGTTGCGATTGCGGTTGAGCAGACACTGCTCGGTCACGAGCACGGTGCCTTGTCCATCGACGTGAATCGCCCCGCCCTCATTGATCATCGCTGCCCGATAGCGGGCCGCACGTTCGATCTCCAGCACTTTCTGCGCCACCGCCTGATCGCGCGCATAGGAACGATATAGCCCTCCCCAGGCGTTGAAGGCCCAATGCACCCCGCGCAGTTCACCGGCCGCATTGATCAGGAAACTCGGGCCGACGTCGCGCATCCAGGCGTCATCGCTCGATAGCTCAACGACGCGCACCGCTGGCGGCAGACTTGCGCGCGCATGTGCATACAGCGTCGCCGATACGCCGACCGTGACCGGCTCGAAGCGCGCTATGGCCGCGGCGACCGTGCCAAAGGCTCGCTGCGCCGGCAACGCACTTGCGCGCCAGTTATCTGGCCGTTCCGGCCAGAGCATCCAGCAGCCATCATGCGGCCCGAATTCGGCGGGCATCCAGAATCCGTCCGCAAGCGGTGTTGAGTTCCGGCTCTGCACAGGTACTGGATTCTAGCAACGCGGCGCGCTGTGCTAGCATGCGCGCGATGACTGACCCGCATCCGACTTCACCTAAGCCGGTGCCGCCCGCAGGCGGCCAGAAGATGACCCTGCGGGACGGCAAACTGCTGGTGCCGGATCAGCCCATCATTCCATTCATAGAAGGCGACGGGACGGGTCGCGACATCTGGCGCGCGAGCAAGCGCGTACTGGATGCTGCTGTACTCAAGGCCTACGGCGCTCGACGCCGCATTTATTGGCTCGAGGTTTACGCCGGCGAGAAGGCGTTCAATGCCTTCAAGAACTGGCTGCCGGATGAGACCGTCGAGGCTTGTCGTGAATACATGGTCTCGATCAAAGGCCCGCTCACGACGCCGATTGGCGGCGGCATTCGCTCGCTGAACGTGGCGTTGCGCCAGATGCTCGACCTGTACGTGTGTCTGCGGCCCGTGCGCTGGTTCAAAGGCGTGCCCTCCCCGGTCAAGGCGCCCGAGAAGGTCAACATGGTGATCTTCCGCGAGAACACCGAGGATCTGTACTCCGGGATCGAATTTGAGCAGGGCACCGAAGAGAACCGGAAATTTCTCGAGATCCTCAAGACCACCTTTCCGCGCCACTACGCCCGCATTCGCTTTCCAAACACGAGCGGTATCGGGATCAAGAACATCTCGATCGAGGGCACCGAACGCCTGTTTCGCGCCGCTGTGCAGTACGCCCTCGCGCATCAGCGCCGCAGCGTGACGATCGTGCACAAGGGCAATATTCTCAAGTACACCGAGGGCTCGTTTCGCAACTGGGCCTATGCGCTCGCCGAGAGAGAATTCGGTTCGCAGGTCTACACCTGGACGCAGTGGGAGCGCACGCGGGACAGCGCCGGTGAACCGGCAGCGAATCAGGAGCAGTCCGCGGCGCTGGCCAGTGGCAAATTGCTGATCAAGGACGCCATCGCGGACATCACGCTGCAGCAGGTGCTGACCCGGGCCGACGAATTCGATGTGGTCGCGACCATGAATCTGAACGGTGACTATCTGTCCGATGCGCTTGCGGCGCAGGTGGGCGGCATCGGCATCGCACCGGGTGCCAATATCAACTATGTAACCGGGCATGCGGTGTTCGAAGCCACGCACGGCACTGCGCCCAAATATGCGGACCTCGATCAGGTCAACCCCGGCTCGGTGATACTTTCAGGCGAGATGATGCTGCGTTATATGGGCTGGACCGAGGCGGCCGATGCGATCATCACGGCGATGGATCGGACCATCGGCCAAAAGACCGTAACCTACGACTTCGCGCGACTCATGGACGGGGCCACCAAGGTCAAGTGCAGTGAGTTCGGCGATGCGCTGATTCGCAATCTCTGAAATCGCGGGGCTCAGACGGCGCGCCGCTAGGCTTGCGCCGCGGCCAGGGCCTGCGCAATGTCCTCGAGCAGATCACCGGCCTCCTCCAGACCGATCGATAGCCGCACGGTGCCGGGACCCACTCCGCTGAGGCGCTGTTCGTTCTCATTGAGATCGCGGCTGCGAAGCATCTGCGGCGGCAGCACCAGCGACTCGGTGGACCCGAGGCTCGCGGTCACGGCGAACAGCCGCAGTGCCTCGGCGAATCGCTTTCCCGCCTCCAGGCCGCCGCGTAGATTGAAGCTCACGACCGCGCCGAACTCGCGCATTTGCCTGCTGGCAAGCGCATGCCCGGCATCATCCGGCAGGCCCGGATAGCCCACGCGCTCGACCGCCGCGTGGCTTGAGAGAAACTCGGCCACGC
>JBEKWD010000360.1:0-3489 GCA_049513435.1 Steroidobacteraceae bacterium
GGGAATGCGGCCGCGAATATCGTAGGCTTTGAAGCAGCGCAGCTTGGACATGCAATCCTCTCGGCGGTCGATGCCGGCCTTCAGGTGCTGGTGCCCTGGCGCCCGTAGCGATCCTCGAAGCGCACGATATCGTCCTCGCCCAGATAGCTGCCCGACTGCACCTCGATGATATGCAGGTCGATCCGACCCGGGTTCTCGATGCGATGACGTACGCCGACCGGTATGTAGGTCGACTGGTTCTCCTCGAGCATGAAGGTTTCCTCACCGCGCGTTATGCGCGCCGTGCCGGACACCACGACCCAATGCTCGGCGCGGTGGTGGTGCATCTGCAGCGACAGCACGCCGCCTGGCTTGACCACGAGCCGCTTGACCTGGAAGCGCTCACCCTGATCGATGCTGTCGTAGCTGCCCCAGGGACGAAACACCTCGCGATGCAAGGCGTGCTCATAGCGGCCGGCGGCCTTCAACCGCGCCACGAAGGTATTGACCTCGTGCACCCGATCCTTGGGCGCGACCAGCACCGCATCCTTGGTCTCGACGACGACGTGGTCGCGCAGCCCCACGGTCGCAACCAAACGACTGCTCGAATAGATATAGCTGTCATGCGTGTCCTCGACCATGACATCGCCGTGCAATACGTTGCCGTGCTCGTCCTGCTCGCAGGCCGCATGCAACGAAGCCCACGAGCCTACGTCGCTCCAGCCAGCTGCCAGAGGGATCACCACTGCATCGGCGGTTTTTTCCATGACCGCATAGTCGATTGACTTGCTGCGGCACGATGCGAACACGGCCGCATCGATACGGGTGAAATCCAGATCGTGGACGGCCCCGGCAAAGCTCGCGCGGCAGACCGCGGCGATATCGGCCTCAAACTTCTCGAGCTCCTCGAGATAGCGGCGAGCGCGGAACAGGAACATGCCGCTGTTCCAGTAGTATTCGCCCGAGGCGACATAGGCCTGCGCACGCGCCAGGTCCGGCTTCTCCACGAACTCGGCAACCCGGTAACCACCGGCCTCGCTGCGCCCGCGCCGAATGTAGCCGTAGCCGGTTTCCGGGCCACTCGGCACAATGCCGAAGGTGACCAGAGCCCCCGCGCGCGTCGCCGCACTGGCAAGCTCAATGGCCTGGTGAAATGCCGCCACGTCACGGATCACATGATCGGCAGGCAGCACCAACAGTAGCGAATCGCCCTCATCGTCGGCCAGCGCCGCGTGCGCCGCCAGCGCGATCGCCGGAGCGGTATTGCGCCCCACGGGCTCGAGCACGATGCCGCGCGGCACACAGTCGATGGCGCGCAACTGCTCGGCCACCAGGAAGCGGTGCGCTTCGTTGCACACAATCGTCGGCGCGCCGGCCTCCAGACCCTTGAGCCGCCGCACCGTGGCTTGCAACAGCGTGTCGCGAGCGACCAGCGCCAGCAGTTGCTTGGGATAGAGCTCGCGTGACAAAGGCCACAATCGCGTGCCCGCCCCGCCCGAGAGAATTACGGGCACCAGAGGCATTTAGCCACTGTCCAGCAGCGCAGCGATACGCGCCTCGGTCTTGAGCGCACGCCCGCGACCGATCGCGAAGTATTCGAAGCCCATGCCATGCATGAGCGCCGGATCGTAGAGATTGCGGCCATCGAAGATCAGCGGCTGCGTCAGCAGAGTCTTGAGACGTTCATAGTCGGGGCTGCGAAACTCCTTCCACTCGGTCACGATCAGCAGCGCATCGGCGCCCTGCGCGGCCTGATAGGCATCATCGCAAAACAGCAGTCGATCCGCGTGCTGCTGCTGGGCGTAGATTCGGCCCGCTTCGGCACTGGCGACCGGATCATAGGCGGCGACGCTGGCACCGGCGGCAAGCAAGGAGTCAATGATCACGCGACTGGGAGCCTCGCGCATATCGTCGGTATTGGGCTTGAAGGCCAGACCCCAGAGCGCAAAGCGACGCCCGGCCAGACGATTGTTGAAATACTCGCTCAATTTCTTGACCAGCACGCTCTTCTGGCGCTCGTTGACGCTCTCGACCGAGCGCAGTAATTCGGCATCGTGTCCGACATCGCGCGCCGAGCGGATCAGCGCCTTCACATCCTTGGGAAAACACGAGCCGCCGTAGCCGGCGCCCGGATAGATGAAGCTGTAGCCAATGCGAGGGTCCGAGCCGATGCCGATGCGCACTTTCTCAATATCGGCACCGACGCGCTCGGCCACCGCCGCCAGCTCATTCATGAAACTGATCTTGGTCGCGAGCATGGCATTGGCAGCGTATTTGGTCAGCTCGGCGGAGCGGATATCCATGACCACGAGCCGATCGTGATTGCGCGTGAATGGATCGTACAGCGCGCGCATCAATTCGGTCGTGCGCGGATTGTCGGTGCCGATCACGACGCGATCGGGTCGCATGAAGTCATCGATCGCGGCGCCTTCCTTGAGGAATTCGGGATTGGACACCACGTCGAACTCGATCGACGCGCCGCGCTTGCTCTGCGCGGACTGTACGGCCATACGCACCTTATCGGCGGTGCCTACGGGCACGGTGGATTTCGTCACGACGATGGCGTAGCGCGACAGATTCTCGCCGATCGCACGGGCCACGCTCAGCACGTGCCGCAGGTCGGCTGATCCGTCCTCATCCGGAGGCGTGCCCACCGCGATCAGCAGGAATAGCCCGTGATCCACGCCGCGCACGGTGTCGGTCGTGAACTCGAGGCGTCCGGCATCGGCATTGCGGTGAATCAGAGCATCCAGACCCGGCTCATGGATTGGCACCTCCCCGCGCTTGAGGCGCTCGACCTTGGCCGCGTCGATGTCGACACAGAGCACGTGGTTACCGGCATCGGCCAGACACGCTCCGGAGACCAAACCGACGTAGCCCGAGCCGAAGATCGTGACTCTCATAACTTAAAGGCTTGAAATGATTGGAAAACGCAGCCTAGCGGATGCAGCCACCCAAGGCAAAGCATCGTGTCGCAGACCGTGACACATAACCGACTTGTTACCAGCTTGATACTGACACGGCGCCTGCTGACTTCTTAGGATTCAAGCTGAAGGAGTGTGCATGTCGGTCAACTTCGAGCAGATCACCAAGCGCTACAACGGCACGCCGGTCGTCAACGACGCCTCGCTGCAGATTGAGGCGGGCGAGTTCTTCGTGCTACTCGGTCCGAGCGGCAGCGGCAAGAGTACGCTGCTGCGCATCGCGGCTGGCCTGACCGACGTGGATCACGGCCGCATCTCCTTTCACGGGCGGGACGTCACGCACCTGCGCGCCCGGGACCGCGGCGTCGGCCTCGTATTTCAGCACTATGCCCTGTTCCGGCACATGACAGTCGGGCAGAACGTTGAGTTTGCGCTGCGCGTACGCGGCGTCAAGCGTCATGCACGCGCGCGACGTCGCGATGAGCTATTGCAGCTGGTCGCGCTCGAGGGCTACGCGCAACGCATGCCCGATCAGCTCTCCGGCGGCCAGCAGCAACGTGTCGCCGTGGCGCGCGCGCTCGCGCAC
>JBEKWD010000361.1:0-3469 GCA_049513435.1 Steroidobacteraceae bacterium
GCTGCGCGACGTCATGATCCCGATGCGCGACGGGGTGAAGCTGCACACGGTCATTTTGGTGCCCAAGGGTGCGTCGCATGCCGGCATGCTCCTGACTCGCACACCGTATGACGCCAAGAAACTCACCAGCCACACGCACAGCGGGCACCTGGGCCCGATGCTTGAGGGTTACGACAACGCCACCGATGTAATCCTTGAGGACGGCTACATCCGCGTCATGCAGGACGTGCGCGGCAAGTACGGCTCGCAGGGCGACTACGTGATGAACCGCCCGGTGCACGGACCGCAGAACCCGACGCCAGTGGACGATTCCACTGACACCTACGACACCATAGATTGGTTGATGAAGAACGTTCCCGAGAGCAACGGAAAGGTGGGAACGCTGGGCATTTCCTATGACGGCTTCGAACCCCTGATGGCGCTGATCAATCCGCATCCAGCGCTGAAAGTCTCCGTGCCCATGAACCCGATGGTGGATGGCTGGATGGGCGATGACTGGTTTCACTTCGGCGCCTTCCGTGAGCAGAACATGACGTACATCTACGAGCAGGTGGCAAGCCGTGACAACAGCATCGACTGGTGGTCGAGCTATCACGACGACTATGACCTTTATCTGCAAGCTGGCTCGGCCGGCGAGCTGGGGCGCAGTTATGGCATGCAGCAGATCGGCTTCTGGAACAAGATCGTGGCGCACCCGAACTACGATGCCTTCTGGAGCGACCAAGCCGTGGACAAGCTCCTGGCCGCACAGTCTCTCAAAGTACCGGTAATGCTGGTTTACAGTCTGTGGGACGCCGAGGATATCTACGGCGCCATTGCCGTGTATAAGGCCATTAAGCCTAAAGACGTGAACGGCAACATGGTGAAGTTGGTGCTGGGCCCCTGGTATCACGGCCAGGCCATCGATGACGGCAGCAGCCTAGGGAATCTGCGTTTCGGCAGTGACACCTCGCGCTGGTTCCGCGAGCACGTGCTGCGGCCGTTTCTGGCGCAATATCTAAAGGACGGAGCGGGCGCAGCGGATGTGGCCGCGGTGACGGCGTTCGAGACTGGCACCAATGAGTGGCGCCGCTTGGATCGTTGGCCAGTAAGCTGCGAGTCGGGCTGTCCCCACTCGACCAAAGCGCTGTACTTGCAGCCAGGTAACAAGCTAGGCTTTGAGACGCCTGTCGCTGCGGACGCCTTTACCGAATACGTCTCAGATCCCGCACGCCCTGTGCCCTTTCGCGCACGGCCCATCCAGCCGATCGGCTACGCGCCGGGGCAGACCTGGCACCAATGGTTGACCGATGATCAGCGCGAGGCCTCCGGCCGCACCGATGTCATCTCCTTCAGCTCGGCCGTACTAACCGAGCCTCTGCGAATCAGCGGCCAGCCCGTGGTGCACCTAATCGCTTCCACCAGCGGCACGGACAGCGACTGGGTAGTCAAGCTCATTGACGTGTATCCGGATGAGGTTTACACGCAACCGGAAATGGGTGGCTACCAACTCGCCGTTGGCATGGACATTCTGCGGGGGCGCTATCGGGAAGGCTTCGTCACGCCTAAACCTATCAAAGCCAACACACCCCTCACCTATGAATTCATGCTGCCATCGGCCAATCACGTGTTCCTGCCGGGCCACCGCCTAATGGTGCAGGTACAGTCGAGTTGGTTCCCGCTCTATGATCGCAATCCGCAATCTTTTGTCCCCAATATTTTCATGGCCAAGCCTGAGGATTACCGCAAGGCCACGCAGCGTGTGTATCACTCGGCCAAGGAAGCATCCTACATCGCACTTCCTGTGGTCGAGAACTGATATGAACGATCGCTGTCGACCTCCGCGACAAACCAGAAACCAAATCTGTTGAGGAACGCTAGCATCCGACTTCGCCTCCAGGACATGGGGACGGAAAGCAAGCTGGCATCGCGGTGGAGCGAATTGGGACTCCTGCGGCGCGTGCTTACGCATCGATGAGCTGAGGGCGGGTTCACGTCGCGAGGCCTGGCGACCGCACTGGCCACGACCATGAGGTGAGCTCGTCTCTAGGGCAGAAAGGCGCCGTGCTGATTCTTGTCAGTGCGCCCCCAATGCGCCCGCTCTGCGCCGGTTACACGAAATCCGCCCGAATTGAGTGCTTCCTATTCGCAATCCCTTTGCGACCAACGACTTACCGCGGTGCGTGTCGGACTACATATCCGTTGGTCAGCTAATCTCGTTCAAATTCAATTTTGAGCCATGTCTACAGGTTCAAATCGGGGGACTGATCGCAACATACCCTAGCCTTCCGCGCCTATTGCGTATGAGGTGAACGATGCGCGTCGCGTGGCTCGCTCAGAGGCGGCGCGTGCCTAGCTGGTGGCGCTAGCCTCGAACGCCTCCAGTAGCTGCAAATGCTCTTTGGTTTTTAGCGGGGCGAATGAGTAATAGCGTCCCTCACTAAAAGGAATATTTACTTCGCGCTCGATCCTCAACAGCGATTGCCTTCCCCGCGCAGGATCAGTGCCGAAGATTAGCGCGACGGGCTCCGTTGGCTTCAAGTCACCGCTATTCCCTAGAGAGATCGTCTCCGCGACCTTTGAGAACTTTGTATTGAAAATGCTGAGCGCCTTGGGAAGATGAAAGTAAATCTCGCTCGCGTAGATCTTCTTAACCCCGACCTCCAAGTACGACGGAAGCGAGAATTCCTTCTCGACATAAGTAAGAACATCGTGCAGAAAGCTATCCGCGTCATCGGTCGATGACCGAGTCTCGGCGACAAATCCGTCTTCGTGAATGGTGAGATTCACAGCGATTGGACTGCCAAGGGGCCCTGCATAGGACCCGAGCTCAAACGCAATCTTGAGCGGCGTCTCCGTCAAGGTTTTCGGATCCGGCGGTTTAGAAAAGCCGTAACGATTGACTATGCTGCTCACTGCCGGAACCAGGTACTGCCCACGAGGGTTGAGACTCGTAAGTTGGACCAGCCAAATCGATCTGGCACTCTTTATGCTTAGAAGCTTCATTCTAAATGACTCGCCTGCTGCTGCCCGGAGACGTATGTGGCACTCAGACCTCCCGCTGCAGACAGCCGCAGGAAGTCACCGTGCAATCGACCTTGCGGCAAAGGATCACCGAGGCCGCGATCCCACACCCTGTACCCGTATTGTTGATCGGCTGAGGCTGCAAGAGTGTTGAGACTCTGTGCGCGCACAAGATTCAGGACTTGCTCCTTTAGCTGTCGAACTTCATCTGTGAGCTGCTGGAATTGATTCTGCTGCGCTTGAGTCGCATCGCTTCCCGCAGTTAGCTCGCGCCGCAGCGCCCTGTTAATTAACGTCTGATAGCCGCGCTCTCCCGCCAGCTGCTTGAAATGGGTAAGCACGTCGTTATCCAGATGGATGTTGATTCGGGTTTTCCGGATCATCGCATCGCGAAATGCCTTCTTGCCCTCCTCGGCCGACACGTCGCGGGCACCCACACGCCATTTCGTCGTCGATGAATGGATCT